>JBIKVL010000859.1:0-2825 GCA_044356875.1 Pirellulaceae bacterium
CGGATCGCCGCCGTCGATCGGCAACGCCAGCAAGGCCAAGTCGGTTCCGCGGGTCTCGGCGACATACACCTGCCGCGAATCGCTCGACCAGCCCACGATCTCCGAGTACCTCCCAAAGCCATCGGGAGTCTTGGCCAGGGCCTGGGGCGGTCCGCCCGCGACCGGCAACAGATGGACGCGCGCGTCGCCCGCCCACGTCGGCGGATTCGCGCTGATCACGACCGCGATCCATTTTCCGTCCGGCGAACAGGCCGGCGCGAACTCGGCCGACGGTGTTGCCAAGAGCGGCTCGATCTTGCCATCGGCCACGCGGACGCGGGACAAATCGGCGGTCGGCCAATGGTCGGGGCTAGGCGTCCGCACGTGCGAAAAGACGATCGAGCCCCCGTCAGGCGACCAATCGAACGCCGCCCGACCCGGCTTTCCGCCTTCGAGATTCACGCACAGCGTTCCCGGCGTCAGCAATCGCGGCGCGACGACAGCCCCCGACACACCCGTGAATGGCGTCGTGTAGATTCGGTGGAGTTTCACGTTTTCATCGAGGATACGCGCATCGTCCTTGGCGCGGGCCGCCCGTTCCTCGTCGGGCGTCAGCGGGTCCAGGGCGACAAACGCCAACGTCTTGCCATCGGGCGACCAGCGGTAGCTATTCACTCCGCCCCGCGCATCCGTCACCGGAAACGCTTCGCCGCCCGCGACCGGCAATACCCAGACATTTTTCTTGTTCGACAGCCGTTCGCCCGCCATGCTCCGCGTTGCGCCACCCGAACCCGCGCCACCGCCGCCGCCCGCTGTCGCGCTCAATGCGGCCGACCCGAGCGGCCGGTCCGTGACGAACGCCAACCAACGGCCGTCTGGCGACCACTGCGGATCGTCGCAACTGTGGTCGCCCGAAGTCCATGGCCGAGCGTCGCCGCCGTCGCCGCGGGCGCTGTGGATCTGAGTGAGGTAATGGGAACGCTGGTCGTCCATTACCGTTTCACGAACCGAATAGGCGACACGCTGGCCATCCGGCGACACCTGCACCGCGCCGACCCGCTTCACGCGCAACGTCGACTCCGCCGTCCACTCGCCACCCGCCACCCGCTTTTCATGCATCGGTTCGTTTCCCATCAGGCATGCGGCCCCAATGAGCCAGCTCGCCAACCCAAGAGCGCCGGCCGCCCTGATCGCGGTGGTTGAAAACTTCGAAGTGGTTCGCATGCCACGAGCGGATCGAACGCCTTGAACGCCAACTACGCGAAGATACCAAAGCATGGCGGAGGACTTTCCGATTCAAGCCGGAGTCAGGGTGAGCAACGCGAGCTCGGGAGGACAGTTCCATCGCAGCGGCTCCTCGCCTGACAAACCGCGGCTGACATGCAGCACCACTCCGTCCACCTCGAACGTGCCGCCAGCATACTTCGTCCCATAGAGGCTCGGCGACACGACGGGACCGATCAGCGGAAACACAATCTGGCCGCCATGCGTGTGTCCGGCGAGCATCAGCGGAAAGCCATGGCGAACAGCCCAATCGATTTGGTCCGGCGAATGGGAGAGCAGCAGGCGGAATGCGGGGGGTGGCTCAACCCGTTCCGCTGTCGCCGCTACGCCTGCCGCTGTCGCGGTGCCTGCCGGTTTCGCCGCCACGCCTACCGCTGTCGCAGTGCCTAGCGCAGTTTCCGCGGCGGCAGTTCGGAACCAGGGACGTTCATTGCCCGTGATCGCGACATCCACGCCGCGGATCGCGACCCGTTGGGTTCGATTGCCGACATCGACAAGTCCCAGCTCGTGGAGCGATCGACGCAATTCCTCCGGTGGCCCAGGTCGCAAATCGTGATTGCCCAGCACGAAGAATACGCCGTAGCGAGCGCGCAATCGCCCCAGGGTGTCCCCCAGCCACTCGCGGCATCGCCAACTATCAAGAATGTCGCCAGTGATGACCACGATGTCGGGATGGGCCGCGTTCGCCACCTCCACTTGGTACTCGAAGTAGGCGCGCGCGACATGGCCCGTCAAATGCAAGTCCGAAAGGTGCGCGATCAGCAGGCCATCCAATGCCGGCGGCAGTCCGCGGACCGCCAGCGTCTTGCGAGCGACTTCCAAAGAGAAGATTTCGTTGCCCGGCAGAGCGCCGCACAAGCGGCCAACCCAATCGCCCGCGAGCGTCGGCGGCGCGGCGCCAGCGCCCGTCAATTCCCGAGCGACATCGACAAGCTGTGTGGACTGGGTCCGCAAAACGCTCGGCCGGCCACGAAGCCGCTGAAGAAGTCGCTCGATCACCACCCAAGCCAAAAACAACGAACAACCGATCGGATAGGGGGAACCGAACGGAGTCGTTGAACGGATCATGAACAGCCACGGCGCCGCGAGCAGCCAGATGCCGAGCGGCAGTTCGAACAGCTTGAGCGCAAGCCGGCGCAACGGCAACGCATGCAGCCGGTTCCATACGGCGACGCATAAGGCGAGATGGCCGAGCAGCCACATGCTGAACGCGAGACTGAGCACAACGCTCGGCGCGACGCTGAGCGCGGCATTGAGCACAACGCTGACCGCGGCGCTCACCACGACGCTATGTGTCACGCTAAGCGTAACGCCACTCGGGACGACCGACACGCTCAAGCGTCCTTCCCGCCAGTCGTATCTCTGCCGGTGTGATCTTCGCGGATCGCGCCTTCGCCTGTCGCGCCTTCGCCGGCCGCTACTTCGCTGGTCGTGTTGGGCGCGTTGTCGGCTGGGCTTTCGCCCGTGGGGGCCGTCTGTGGTTCGCGTTTGTTGAGGCTTTCCACCCAGGCGACGACGATGTCGACCGTCTTCACGATCTGGTCGGGCTTGAGCGGTTTGAT
>JBIKVL010000860.1:0-2822 GCA_044356875.1 Pirellulaceae bacterium
TGAGATTCGTTCCCGACTGATCATACAAACGAATACCTTCGTCGTTGACCACCGTCAATTGGGTCACGATTTCGGTATCCGCCACGCCTTGCAGATATAAGAGCGAGTACGTCCGCTGCACGAAAATCCGAATCTGTCCTTCGGGCACCGCGCCGTGAAGCACTTGCGGTTGCCCCTCGTTGTTCGGCCCCACTCGCCACACCACCTCGTCGCCGGCGACCAGCCCGCGCAGGACGCCCCGCTGGCCATCCGGCCAATCGATGATCAACGTGAAATTGCGGCCCACTTCCCACTGGGGCGGCGCGAAATCGATGGTCGAATCGCCGCCGATCGTGCCCACGATTTCCTGGGTCGGATCGGCGGGCAACAACACGTCTTCCGGATTCTGTTCCGCGAAGACGTAAACCGGCGGCGCATTGCTCACGATGCCCGTCGCGCTCCGCAGCCATGTGCCATCGCGAATCGCCATCCGCCCGCCCCGCGCTTCGATTTCGATCCGGCCTTGCGGCGCCATGATGCCACACAGTTCAACATCGTCCGTTTCACTCAACCCAATGTCGCCCGCGGTCGTCGCCGCGTCGATCGTGGCGACCTGGATCGCCAGCGGGGGCGCCGGCAATCCCGTCAACGGCGAGTTCAAAGCCCCAAAAACGCTCTGCGTATCATGGAATCCAATTCCGCCAATACCCTGGCCCGCGATTAGGGACGCATGCGCCGCCACAATGTTCGGCTCGTCCGGCGACATGCCATTTAAAATCCGGCCACCGACATCCACGGTCACGACGCCCGTCTCCGTCCCAGCGGCGAATAGCCCCAAAGTCGCGGAGCCACCATTGGCCACCGTCAGCGACACCGCATCGGCGCCTTCGCTGGTGGTTCGAACCGCCGCGCCAGCGGCGTAAAACGCATTACCCGGATCCGCCAACCCGCTCGCCCCGACCTCGATGCGAATAGCGGATCCGCCCGCATCCAGGCCGGCCGCCGCGTCTAGGTAGACATCGCGCGACGCCCGTATCGCGACGCCACCGGCCGCGAACACGATCGCTTCCAACCCGCGTACCGAGACCGTGTCCAACGATAACTCGCCGCCAATACCTTCGCCCGCCGCCGCGTCGCCGCTGGTGCCACGCAATTCGGTCGTGCCCATGCCTCCCGTTTGCACCACATCGCCCGTCGTCCGCAGCGATCCGCCAAACGTCAGATCCCGCGCATCGGCCACCGCCACTCGGCCCAGCGGCGACTCCGCCCCAACAGCTCCCTCGATCACCACATCGCCGCCCGCCGACAAAACCGTCAACCACCACCCCAACGACTCGCTGCCGCCCTCGTCGCCGGCTTCCTCGCCCTCGCCGCCGGCTTCCTCGCCCTCGTCGCCGACGCCACCACCCTCATCGATCGGCCACGTGCCGCTATCGATCGTCTGCCGGAACCGCACCGCGTCTTGGGGACTGGAGGTCACATCCAGCGTCACGTTGCCGGTCAGGACCACGCGCCCGGCGAAGTCGATTCCGCCCGCCAGCGTTACCATTTCGGCGGACGTGTACACCAGCGCTCCGTCGCCGACTTGCGTGATGCCAGCGGCCGCCAGCAAGTCGCCGTCCTCGCCAAGCCATATCGAGCCATCGGAAAGCAACTCGATCCGCCCCGGAGCGGTGTACGCTTTCTCTCCCTGCGTGGTATCGAGCGTCCGTTCGATCGTGATCGTATCGACGGCTTGGAGAATCGCGTCGCCTACTACCACGACCGGCCGCTCCAACAGTCGAATCGAAACGGTGGACAGGTTGAGCGATCCGCCGATGCCGTTGCCTCCCGTGCCCCGCATGGTCGTCGTGCCGCTGCCAGCCGCTTGCACCAGATCGCCCGACAACCACACCGCATCCGCGAACTCGACGTTCCGCGCGCTGCCGATTTCCAGGCCGTGCAGCGGATACCACTCGCCCACCACGCTCGCGAAGAGGATATCCCCAGCTCCCGCCTCCAGCTTCAATTGGAACGCGGCCGGCTCGGCGCTTTCCAAAACGTCGGCGAATCGAATGTCCCCGCCAGCCGTTCCGCCGCTACCATCGTCCTCACCACGCGTGTCGATCGACAGGTCGCCATGCAATCGAGTCCACCCGGCAAACTCGACCGATCCGCCCGCCGTTACCAGCGAACCCGCAAGCCCGATCGTTTCGGCCGAGTAGCTGAGATCGCCCGGCGCCGCGACATCCCCAAGCGTCAGATCGCCGCTCTGAACGATCGTGTCTTCGCCCTCGTCGCCGACGACCGTCAGCGATGCCCGATACTCGACGTCCAGCGTTTCGATCGCAACTCGATCGTCGCCGTCCGAGCCGCGGATCTCCAGCGACTCGTCCGGATTCGCGAATTCGATCCGTGTCCACTGGTCCACAGTCAGCCGATTGGTGCCCGGCATGTCACCGCTGGCGAGCGTCGCTTGGTCGTCGCCGTCGCCGAACTGAAACTCGCGGCCAAGCGACATGAGCTGATCGTCGATCAGCTCCACTTGCTCGTACTGGATAATCGGCAAATCGTCCACCACGATGGAGCCGGCTTTCAAGCCCGCGGCGCGATGGGAAACGAGGCTGTAGGGACCGGCGCCAATCAGTTGCAAACGATCGCTTGTGGATGTAGCCGATGGGCTGCCGAATGCCGAGATCGTTTCGTCGCCGGCGCCGTTATCGTCGCCGTTGCCGTGACCATCAGTCGTCGAAATTTCCGCCCCTCCGTCTAACTGAACGACGTGCGCGAATGCGGAAGTGGAAAAGTCGAGCGTCAGCTGATCATTGCCAGCTTCGGTTCGCACGAGAATGCGCCCCTCTTTG
>JBIKVL010000861.1:0-2819 GCA_044356875.1 Pirellulaceae bacterium
GCGCCGCGCGTCGCTGGTGGCGTACAGCATTTCGACGCTAATGAGCTTGCCGAACTGGCCCTCGGCGAGCATCCGTTTCAGCCGGTTCGCCGCCTCGTCGTACCGCCAAAGATAACCCGTTTGGAACGCGACACCGGCCGCCGTGACCGCCTCGATCACCGGTTCCAACTGGTCGGCGGTGGTCGCCACCGGCTTCTCAACTAAGACATGTTTGCCCGCTCGAGCCAGCTCGGCCACAACCGCCGGCGTTTCGTCGTTCGGCAACGCGACCATAGCTCCGTCCAGCGGCACGCGGGCCAGCATGTCGCCAACCGTCGCGAATCGCGGCACGCCGGAAAGACACTCTTCCAGGCTGGTTAGGGCTCCCTGAAAAGCCGGCACGATGGCGACGATCTCGATTTGCCGAGGGAATTGCGCTAGCAATTGGCGCCAGTGAGCCCCATGCGGATGGTCCACTCCAACGACCGCCAGCCTGAAGGGATAACTCATTGCTTGCCCTTTCCCCTCCGTCCACCCCTGAACACCATGCCGTCTACCACAGAGTGTAGCCGCCATCGATCACAAGCGCCGCGCCGGTCATGTATCGCGAGGCGTCGCTGGCAAGATAGACCGCCAACGGCCCCAGATCCTCGGGTTGGCCGAAATCGCCCATCGGGATATTTACTCGGAACCGTTCAATGACCTCGGGGTGGAGCTTCGACCAGCGCTGGTTCGGCTCGGTCATGAATCCACCGGGTAGGATCGCGTTCGCCGTAATGCGGTGCGGCGCCCAGTCGGCGGCGACCGCGCGGGTGAATTGCAGCACGGCCGCTTTGGCCGTTTCGTAGTGCCGACCGGCGATCCCGCGGCCGGCGACCAGCGCGTTGATCGACGCGATGTTGATGATTCGGCCTGCGATCCGCTGCTCGATCATCGCCTGCCCGAGTCGCTGCGTGCAGATCATGACGCTTGTCAGGTTGAGATCGATGAGGGCCTGCCAGCGGTCGAGCGGCATCGATTCGGTGGGAATGTTTTCACGCCGGCCACCCACGTTGTTCACCAAGATCTGGAACGGACCATGTTCTCCCAACGCCTGGTCGCAAGCCGCGCCACAAGCTAAGGGGTCGCCCACGTCGGCCGTGATCGTCCAAGCCTCGCGCCCACGCTGCTGGATGTCGGCGGCAGTCGCCTCGAGGCTGGACGTGTCGCGGCCCACCAGCAGCACGTCGGCCCCGGCCTCGGCGATCGCCAACGCCATCTCCCGGCCCAGGCCGCGACTTCCGCCCGTGATAAAGGCCCGCTTGCCATCCAGTTTGAAACGGTCGAGAACAGTCATGACATTCTCCATCGAGCGTCGCTCGAAATCTCCTCTTCGGTGCGCGGAACCTGGGCAGCCGCTGCCGCGCGACTGCTCAGGGGCCCCTTGTGAGGAAATGCGTTAACGACGCAAGTTGCTTTTTTCCATGGACTTGTGATCGTTGCGTCAAACGCCGCCGAGCGTTTGGCACGTTAAATGCCTTACCTCTTTTTCAGGAAGCGGTAGGTCGGCGACGTGAAGTCTGCTCGTGGGCAGCCGAGCCTCTCCGGGTGCCAGCCGCCGCGATCCGTTGGCAGGACGTTCGTAACTCCGAAGAAATAGGCAACAGTTGTCGTTTCGCGGGCGTCCAAGGCGAAAGTGAGAAAGGCGGTGCCAAGTATGCTGGTGACCATGCTGCGAAACAAGTGGATGTGTGCCTTACCAATAGCGTTGCTGTTTATCGGCAACACGTTGGCAAGCGGGCAGGAAGCCAAGGAAGAAGTGAAACCCGATGCGCCCGCCGCGACCGCTCCCGCGGAGCCTGCGGCGAAGCCCGATGCGGCTCCGGCCGAGGCACCTCCCGCTGAGGCACCGGCAACCGCGGCCGCCCCAGCAACCGAGGGCACACCGACTCCGCCGACGGGTGCTGCCGAACCGGCCGCCGCCCCATCTGGTCCGACGATCGGCGATTTGAAAATCGCCGCGGACACGTTGTGGGTGATGATCGCCGGCTTTCTGGTGTTCTTCATGAACTTGGGATTTGGCTGCGTCGAAGCCGGTTTCTGCCGTGCTAAGAATTGCGTAAACATCCTATCGAAAAACTTCATCGTCTTCGCGGTGTCGACGCTCGGATTCTGGCTCGTTGGCTTTGGTCTCATGTTCGGCAACGGCACGCCGTACTTCGGTACAGACGGGTTGCTGGTCGCCTCGGGCGTTGACAATAGCCCCGCGACAGCTGGAGACTATAAGGGTGATTACAACGCGCTCAACTGGACCGGTATTCCTTTGACCGCGAAGTTTTTCTTCCAGCTTGTCTTCGCGGGCACGGCCGCCACAATCGTTTCTGGCGCCGTCGCCGAGCGTATCAAGTACCATTCGTTCATTGTCTTTAGCTTTATCATGGCAGTCGCCATCTATCCGGTGGTGGGGCACTGGATTTGGGGTGGCGGTTGGCTCGCAGCCAAGGGTTTTTGGGACTTCGCGGGGTGTACCCAGGTCCACTCGATCGGCGGTTGGTCGGCGTTGACTGGCATTCTGTTCCTTGGCCCTCGGAAGGGTAAGTTTGGACCCGACGGTAAAGTGAACGCGATTCCCGGCCATAGCATGATGGCCGCCTTCATCGGTTGCTTGGTCCTTTGGCTCGGCTGGTTCGGCTTCAATCCGGGCAGCACGATGGCGGCTGATCCCGGGGCGATCGCGGACATCGCGATGACCACGAATCTCGCGGGCGCTACCGCCACCATCACGGCGACGATTGCCGCGTGGTTGGTGCTCGGCAAGCCTGACTTCGGCATGACGCTCAACGGATGCCTCGCCGGACTCG
>JBIKVL010000862.1:0-2817 GCA_044356875.1 Pirellulaceae bacterium
AACGCCGCGTGTTGACGAAGGCGATCGCATGAGCGGCGACGCGTTGGGGGAACGCTACTGTGTGATCGGTGCGGGACCGTCGGGGCTGGCCGCGCTCAGAAACTTCCTGGCCCGTGGCATTCCGGTGGTTGGTTTTGAACGCGAGGACGACGTTGGCGGCAACTGGTATTTCGGAAAGCCTTCGAGCAGCGTCTGCCGGTCGACTCACTTGATTTCGTCGAAGCGGATGACCGAGTTCCCAGGTTTTCCGATGCCGAAGGACTACCCGCCCTACCCGAGCCACTCGCAGGCGTTCGACTACCTGCGAGCCTTCGCCGAGCGATTCCGTCTTTACGATCATTTGTGTCTGCGAACGGCGGTGACGCGAGTGGAGCCCGCGGCAGGTGGCGGATGGCTCGTTTCGACAAGCGATGGCGCGGCGCCGCGGCGATTCCGGGGCGTGGTGGTGGCCAACGGGCATCACTGGGATCCCGTGTGGCCCTCGTTCCCCGGCGAGTTCTCCGGCCAATACATGCACGCGAAGGATTTCAAGTCGCCAGAATGTCTCGCCGGTCGCCGCGTGTTGGTTGTGGGCGCGGGCAATTCCGGCTGCGACATCGCGGTGGAAGCGGCCCTGCACGCCGCGTCGGCGACGATGAGCCTCCGCCGGGGCTACCACTTCCTGCCCAAGTTCTTGCTCGGCACGCCCATCGATACGGGAGGCGATTGGCTGCGGCGGCATGGCGTGCCGCTGTGGCTGATACGCTGGTGGACGCAGTTATTGGTACGGATCGCGGTCGGCCGCCCCGAACGCTACGGTTTGCCGCGGCCGGATCACCGGCTGTTCGAAACCCACCCGATCGTCAATTCGCAATTGCTGTATCAAGTGGGACACGGCCGCGTGCGTATTCGGCCGGCCATCGAGGAATTGCGGGGCGACCGCGTGCGGTTCGTGGACGGCACGGAAGAATCGTTCGACGTGATCGTTTGCGCGACCGGATACCGAGTGCGTTTCCCGTTTGTCGCGCCCGGCGTGCTGGCAGGACGACCGGACCGGCCAACGGCGGAACAGGAGGATGACGTGCCGGAACTCTATTTGCACGCCTTCCATCCGCTGCGCGACGACTTCTTTGTGGCTGGCATGATCCAGCCCAACAGCGGACTCTGGCCGTTGGCGGATGACCAGACGCGACTGATGGCGGCGTTCGTCGCGGCGACGGCCGTCGATTCGCCCGCGTCCCGCTGGTTTCGTCGATTGAAAGCGGGAAAAAATCCGGATCTGTCGGGCGGATTGAGCTTTGATCGTTCGCCGCGGCATCGATTGGAGGTCGAATATTATTCGTACCGGCGTCGCCTGCGAAAGTTGCTGGCGCGGTTTGATCGCGAGCAACCGCCGCGGCCGGTCCCAGCGCCCGTGGCGGAAACCACGCCCGCTCCGTCGCGATTCGCCGCTTGGGCCCCGCAGCCCGCGAACCGCCTTCGCGGCGACAACGTTTAATCCATGGCTTTCTGTTGATTCGCGGTTTTCATTCACGACGGACGGGGAGACGCGAGCAGCGTGGCCGGGTCGCGGCCGTCGAGACGCCAACTGAGATTGAACGAGACGATCTGGACGGCGGCATGCGAGCCTTTAGGTCCGCCTTCGAACAACAAATAGATTCTCCCTTCGCTGGGCGTGCCCTTGCGGCCCACGCCAAGATTGGAATAGGCGCTCGGGCCGTCATACACGAGCCGTTTTACGGGCCAAGTGCGACCGCCGTCGAAACTGGCCCAGACGGTCGCTTTCTCGCGGCCGCCCGCGATTGACGCTCCTACCTGTTTGGGCAACGAGCCGGCGTTGTTGTCAATGTTGCTATACAACAAAATATCGTGGCCGGCGACAGGCAGGCGGATCATGCCGCCCATCAGTCCATAAGAGCTGCCTCGGGGACCGTCGGGCAGGTCGGGGCTGCGGTAGGCGTCAATCCAAAGCTCGCCACCATCATCGCTATGCGCCAAGAAGCGATTGCCGCGGCTCATGTGCTCCCGCGAGTTATAAAGAATGCGGCCATTGGAGAGTTCCGCGAGCGCCGCCTCGCCCGTGCCCAACACCGGAAACGGTTTGCTGGTCTGCCACATGGCGCCGCCATCGTCGCTGAACAGAGCCGTGCTGTAATGATAGGGGCGCCATTCCACCGCGTTGGAGTTTTTCGGTCCCATCACTCGGGCCGGCATGAGGAGTCGTCCTTTGTGTTTGCCAAACGCCAGCGTGATGCCGCACTGCATCGCGGCCACCCCTTCCAGCTTGGGAATGTTGCCGAAGCCATCCGGTTTCAATTGAACGCCTTCGCGTGTCCAAGTCGCGCCCGAGTCACGGCTGCGGAACAGCCAGCCTTCGGGCGGATTCACGTAAAGGATGTCCCCCTTCGTTTCATCGACAATCCCGCGGCCGCCTTTCGCGTCGGCGGCGAGCAGAATCTCGGCGTCCCACGTCTTGCCGCCATCGCGGCTGCGGCGGCAATTCCCGCCGCCCGGCGATTGGAAAGCCACGACCGTGCCGTCTTTCGCCGTGAGCACGCCACCCCACCCGCCGCGATTCGTC
The DNA here is from genome assembly GCA_044356875.1 of Pirellulaceae bacterium. Classification (GTDB taxonomy): domain Bacteria; phylum Planctomycetota; class Planctomycetia; order Pirellulales; family Pirellulaceae; genus CAIXSC01. The sequence continues at coordinate 2,561 of JBIKVL010000862.1, forward strand.
CATAACTCTTGCATTGGCACGAACACCGGCTCGCCAAGAAACTCTTCCAAACGCGAGGCGACCGCGTAGTCGACTGCCACCGCTGGCTTGGCCGGCTCCTGGGCATCGAGAGCCGCCCATGGAACGAACGCGAGCGAACCCAATAGCCCCCACAAGACGAACAACCTCGAAAGGCTCGCGAGGTTCCCGTGGGGCGGTAGAGGCCGTTGGAGCGATAGAGGCCGTTGAATCCATGGAATCAATGGGCGAAGGACGAC
>JBIKVL010000863.1:0-2815 GCA_044356875.1 Pirellulaceae bacterium
GTAATCGAGCTTCCAACGCCAGCGCGCGAGTCCGCCGATGGCCAGTAGCGGAGCCATCGTGACGACGACGGCCGCCCCGATCCAGGCGAGTCCCACGAACGAGAAGGCGAGAGAGAAGAACCGCGAGCCCGCTTCCAGCCCAATGCAGGCCAGAAAAAGGGTAATTCCAAGCTCGCGAAAGGCCAAATTCGCGGTCGGCGGCATGTGCCACACGAGCGGTCCCCAGTGGCCGGCTCGGCTGCCGAGGATCGCGATCAGGAGCGGTCCGCCTGCCAAACCGAGCCTCACGGGTTGAGGCAAGCCGGGAAGCGACAACGGCACCAATCCGACCACGATGCCGCAGGCCAACCCCGCGAAGACCGCGAGGAATTGCGTTTCGTTAATCGCCTTGGCGGAATTTCCGAGATCCTGGGCGGCGAGTTCCAAGTCGGATTCAGCGCCAACCAAGTGCAACACGTCGCCGAATTGCAGCCGCAAGGCGCCCATCGCGGGCAATTCAACCTCCGCTCGCAGGAGTCGAGTGACAGTGACACCGCGCCGCTGGGGCAGGTCGAGTTCGGCCAACGATCGGCCCAGCACTCCGCGGCGCGTGACGATCACTCGGCGATAAGCCACATTGCCGGGCGCGGCCATCAAGTCCCGCGGGGAACGCTCGCCCACAATCCGCTGGAACTGGTCGAGGTTCGCTGGCGTTCCGACCGCCTGCAAGGTATCGCCGAGTTGAACCGATGTCCCGCGTCCCACCGCCCGGACATCGTCCGCGCCGATCGGCAGAATTCGCGAGACGTTCACCGCCAGTTCGCCGAGGCCAGGGAGGTCGGCCACCGCCAAACCATTCAGATTGGGATTGCGAACCGTGAGCGAACGCCGCTCCAGAGGCGGCGTTTCGCGCGCTTCGCGACGCGCCAATTCGGCCGCTTCGGCCACCGGATCGATTCGAAACCACCACTTCAGGAGCACCAGCGAGCCGATCAGGCCAACGATTCCCACCGGATAAGCGACCGCGTAGGCCAACGCCGGCAGCTTTTGCCGCTCGTCGGAAATCCCCGGAAGCGTCCGCAGCGTTTGCTTGACGGCGCCAAGCGCTGGAGTATTTGTCGTCGCGCCACAAAACAACCCAGCCGAAGCGGCCGGGTCGATCCGAATCGGCCAGAACGCCGTCGCCGCGGCGATGGTGGCTCCTGTGACGACGATCGCCGCCGCCACCGCGTTCAACCGCCAGCCCTGACGCCGCAACGAGGCGGCAAAGCCCGGCCCGAGTTTCAAGCCGATCGTGAACACAAACAGGACCAAGCCAAAATCCTTGACGAACTCCAGGATTTCAGCGTCGATCGTTTGGCCCCAATGGCCCAACAGCAGGCCGGAGAACAGCGTGCCCGCCGTGCCCAGCCCCAAGCCACGATACTTCGCCCTTCCAATCGCCAGTCCGAACACCGACGCGAGTGACAGTACCAATAAGGCGTGGGTCACCGGCTGCGTCCCGCGCAGCTCTACCAAAAATGGAATCAATCCATCGCTCCCTCGACCGCCTCGATGCCTACCACCTTGCCTGGGGCCGCTCCGTCTTATCCGGCGGAGCGGCTTCCAGCAAGGGCTTTTCCAGCTCGATCCCGCTCGAAGAACCACCACGGGTCAATCTTAGTTGGCCGTTGGGAAGCCGTTCGACGCGGACACTGCCTGGCAGGTCCAACGTCGAACGGCGCATGGACTGCGCCCCGGTACCGTTTCGAGGCTGTTCCGCCAGTGGGCCAGCTAACCGGGCTCGTCGTGCCAGTCGCCGCCAATGCTGGGCGGTCATCGCTTGCGCGGGCCAACGATTTACGTCCCAAATCCGCACGAATAGCTCGGCGATCAAGTACTCCGGCTGGTCGCGCAGCGGCACGGTGTCGATCAGGGTTTCGACCGGAGAAGAGCTGCGGACAACGCGATCGAACAGGGCTTCGGCGAGCGGTTCGACAAGCGATTCGACCGCGCGGGCCTGCGCGGAAAGCCGAGCGAGAACGCGAAGAATCCGCGGGTTGTAGTGAGCGGCCAAGTGCGGCAACAGTCCGTGCCGAAGGCGGTTACGCGTATACCGTGGGTCGTCGTTGGAATGGTCGTGGCGGAACGGCTGCGCCAGCGACTTCAAATAGCGAACGATCTGGTGGCGGGAAATCGCGAGCATCGGCCGAATGAGTGTCGTCGCGGGCGAAAGTCGGCGGACGCGAGGAATTCCAGCCAACCCCGTGAGACCGGTGCCGCGAATCAAGCGGTGCAGCACCGTTTCGCTCTGGTCGTTCGCGGTATGGGCGAGCGCCACGTAGCGGGCCCCATGGCGATGGGCGGTCTCGAGGAGGAATTCGAGTCGGCGTTGGCGGAGCCGGTTTTCGTCACTTGGCTGTGGGGGAGAGGTATTGATGGTCCTCGAGCCATTTTCGGCTGGTGGCGCTTCGCCGCTGGCCTGCCAGCCTCCCACTTCGCAAGCGAGACCGAGTTGGCTGGCGAGCTCTCGGACAAACCGGGCGTCCCCATCGGACGATTCCCCCCGCAGGCCATGGTTGTAGTGGGCGATAATCAACTGACCCGTGCTCCCTTCGTTCGCCGATGGCCATCGCCGCAGGGCGTGCAGAGCACGGATGAGGGCGACGCTGTCGGCGCCGCCGGAAACGCCGACGACGACCGTGAGATCGCGCCAACGCGGCGGCGGCCAGGAGCGGATGAGGGCCGTTTCGAGTGGGCGGAGTCGCGCGTGGCGAGTCGGTTGCGAAGGCGGGTTAGCCGTCATGAGGGTGGGGCGAGTTCGCAGAGGACAGGGAGGGGGGGGTAGCGCGGTGGC
>JBIKVL010000059.1:0-10225 GCA_044356875.1 Pirellulaceae bacterium
CGCGCATAGGTGTCGACGTCTTGTGTCGTGTTGATGTTTACGACGCGTCCAGAAACGGTCGCGCCGGCGGCTGAAACGATCCGCGACTGGCTGTTGTTGTCCAGCTTCGCTTCGGCATTCGGGATTCCGATCAAGGCATAGGCGGTGGCGCTGGCCGTCGAAGTAAGGCGGACCGATTCATGGCCGGAGTGGATAGTCACGCTGTTGCCAGACACGGCCGAATTCGCCTCCATGCTGACCTCGGTCTTGTCGTAGATCGTGGTGAGCGCGTTGGCGGTGGCGCCAGTACCTAATCCGTCGGCCTCCTCATTCGCCGTATTGGTTAACGACATGGCTGTGATTCGGGCCCCAACCGTGACCGCCCCGCCCTGAAGCAACGCATGTTCGCCGATCGTCGTGGTGGTCATCGCCGGGCTTCCAACCGCTCCGAGATTCAGCGTCGTGGTGTTGGCGGCGACCGCGATACCGCCTCCCGCCACAACCGACGAATCGGCGGTGGCCGCCGTATCGCTCCGCGACTCGACCAGCAACACGCCCTTGGTCTGCAGCTCCGCGGAATTCCCGATAGCGATCGTCGCGGCATGGGAAACTGTGGTGGTTACCGTGGCCGAGGCAACCGCAACCAACCCGCCACTGACGCCTCTGCCCTTTGCGTCCGCATCGGTGGACGTCGTCGCAAGAACCGAGATGCTGCCGAGGGTTCCCGCGTCGTCCCCCGTGGCATGAATCACCACATTCGCGGCAATTCTGAGGTCGCTCTCGGGCTTAACGTCCACGGTCGAGTTCGACACGCCAACGGCGACGACACCGCCGCCGTCTCCCTCAGCAGTGGCGGTCGCCTTGCCGATCGATGTGGAAGCGATCTCGATGTCGCGCACAGCCGTCAGCATTGTTCCCATGCCGACCACGAGCTGGACCGCAGGCGTCGCTGTCAGATTGGTGGTCACGGACGCGACTTGCACAATTCCGCCCGAAGCGTCGCTGGCGTTGGCGCTCGCCGTGCCGTCAGCCGCGTCTGGCGATTGGTCCGAGTCGAGCACCGGTGCAATGGTCGGCGCTGTCTGGCCATGAATCGCGACAATGGTGATATCGCGTCCCGCCCTAAGTTGGGCCGACTCCGCCACCGATGTGCTCACCGCGGGATCGAGCGTCGCCGTGGCGTTCAGCACCGTGACCGCGACCACGCCGCCACCGGCGCTATCGTTGGTGGTGTCTGCGTCGGTCCGCGAGTCGGCTTCGACCGTGATGTCGGTGGTCACAGACACGATGCCACCGATCTCGGCGTTCACCGTGGGTTTCGTGGTGGCAGTCACGTTGGCCACACCCACCTGCACGAGGCCACCGCCGCCGGTATCGGAACCAGCCACCGTCCGATCGTTGGCGATCGCTCGAACCACCACGTTCGATGCGCCGGACCGGCCACCGTCGATGCCTGTCACGTCGCCGAGCAACAGTGCTTCGGTGGCGCTCTGGTTGATAGCGGTGGGTGTGCTGTTCTGAACGTTTATGGCGCCGCCAGCGTAATTGACCGTGTTGGCGGAGGCGAGATTCCGGGAGCGCGCGGTCACCGTGATGGCGCCGGTGGAGTTCGCGGCCGGAACCAAAATCGCGGCGCCGGCGGCCACTTTGGCCCAGGTGATGCTTTTGACCGTCGAATCGATGTTGAGATTGGTCACCGCAACGCCACCGCCGCCGTCGGAGCGGCTGCTGGTATAGGCAGTCGAGTCAGACTGCGCATCGACGCTTAGCGAACCGGTCACCAAGGTAATGCGGGCATCGCCCGGAATACTCGCTTCCGTCCGCCGATTGAGGCGTGCTTGCGAGTTGGCGACTGAAACTCCGACCACCCCGACACTCCCCAGATTGGTTTCGGGAGTCGCGGTGCTCGAATCGCTGGCCCACACTCGAATGTTGTTGGCCGAAAAAGTGGTGCGGCCGGTCAGTCGCGCCACCGTCGAACCGTCGATAGACGCATCCGACGACATTACGCCGACCGCGACTGCACTCCCAGCGCCACCCCTGACCAGCGGACGGATGTCCTCGATCGAGTTAGCAGTGATTGAGATGTCATGACCGGTCGCCGTCAACATCGAGTCGACCACATAGGCTTGCGTGGCCCCGCGGACAGCGGTCGTCGCCGAGAACGTGGCGACTCCTACCCCGATCGAGATCGAAACCGCGACGGTCGTGGAGGTCGTCGATATGGCTGGCGTCGAGGTGGCCGACACGGCAATATCGCCGTTCAGGGCTGAAATCGTCGCACCGCGGACATAGGCCGACACATCGTTCGAGACGGTGTCGGCTCCACTTCCCACCGCGACACCGACCCCTGCTAAACCGGCTGAGAGCGCCAACGATAGGGTGTACGATGAAATGACGCCGTTGTCACGGGCGGACACGGCAACGCCCGCCGCCGCCGTGATGGAACTGTCGTCAATGAACGCGGCTACATCGTTCGACAAGCGGTTCGAGGCTTTAAGCACTCCGACGGCAACTCCAAAACTTACCTTGGCTACCGCCACGGCCACCGCGGTTGAGAATGTCGTCGCGTCCAGTGACGCTGTCTCGGATGCCGTCACGTGGACCGATCCTGTCCCCGTGGTTGTGAAGTTGTCCGCGTTCTTGATGTGCGCATCGAGATTGTTTTCGATCACGTTTTCAGCGATCGCGACCCCAACAGCAACAGCCAAGGCGCCCTTGCTGCCAAACGATACGGCGAGAGTCGCCGCGCCGGTCACCGCCGTGATCGACGACGTGTCGGTGGCCTGAAGCGTGACGCCGCGGGCATGAATACCATCAGCGCCATCGCCATCGATGGTCGCGGCGACGTTGATCGAAACGCCGTTCGTGGCCCGGGCGCCGGCGCCGCTGCCGGCCAAGCCAATGCCCAACGATCCGCCGACCGCCGCGGCGAACGCGCCGACAAACGCATCGATCGATTGCTGCGCGCTGGCTGTCAGGACCAAGTTGCCCGCCGTCGCATTCACACTCGAGTCGACGATGCGCGACCGGACCTGCGCTAAATCGTTCGAAGTGATGATCGCCGAGTTTCGCATACCGGCCGTATCGTCTTGATCCGTGCCGATCAGGTTGCGGGCGATCGAGGCGCCGATTGCCAAGCCGGCCCCGGGTTTCTTGCCAACCCCGATCGCCAACGATGCGCCCACAACAGTGGCCGAAATCTGGGGCTCAAAAACCGAAAAACGACCGCTCGGGTCCTTCGAGATGATGACCGATGTCCCCGACGAACGATCGGTCACCGACCACTCAAGCCCCGTGTCATCGCTGGGATCAATCAGATTCGAGCCAGTCGCCACCTTGCGAATGGTGACTGACAGATCATTGGGGTCCCTCGACAATTCGATCCCGGCGGCGGCCAGGATCGCCTGGAGCGACTCCTTGAACACGTTGTCGATGGTGACATCGGTTGGATCGGGAGTTCCCGCTTCGTACGCGGTGCCGTTGATGGTGGCGTCAGCCGCCAACAGATCTGTCTGCCCAGCATCGTCGAGTCCAACGGCGAGATCGCTTCCCGCGGTCAGAGGTTGCCTGCCGGCGGCCGAACTGGCGCTGGCGGTAATGGTCACGGGCCCGCTGGCGCTCAACCGGCTGTGTTCCACCCAAGCATTGGTTCGGGTACCGATGACGTTAGTCGACTCGGCCCCTGCCCCGCTGAGCGCCACGCCCACCCCCTTCGAGAAACCGGCCGCCAGCGAGGCGGCGACCGCGACCGAGTGAATCGTCGCCTGATCGGTTGCGGTGACCGAGATGCCACCTGTGCTCAACACGTCATCCGCGTTCTTGATATGAGCACCGATTTGGCTCGCGATCCGATTCTCGGACAACGAAACGCCGATGGCGATCGAAACCGCGGCCTTCTCGGAGAACGATGCCGCGAGCGCGGCCCCGATCGCGGTCGACGTGATCTTGGACGTGTCGTTGGCCGACAGCGTGATCGAGGTCGCATGAATGCCGCCAGAGTGGTCACCGTCGATAAACGCTTCTACTTTGCTGGCCACTTGGTTGACCGCATCGGAGCCCGAACCGCCTGCCGCGCCGCTAAACTTCTTGGACGCCGCAATGGCAGCCGAAGCGGCGACCACCGCTGCTTCGATGGTTTCCGTGGCGACCGCCGTCGCGCTCAACGCGCCGCCGATCTCGAGACTGGAGTTTTCGACATACGCGCGGGTTTGCCCGGAAGTCCGCGATTCGCCCAACGCGGGATCCCAGCCGATGAAATTGCGTGCCAACGCCGCGCCGATCGCCACGCCCACGCCATCATCCAGGCCGCCTCCAACAGCCAGCGACGCCCCAACGATTATCGCGGTGATGTGCGAATCATTGGACGCCGTCACCGACACGCCACCAGTCGCGGTGCCGCGCACCCGGCTGTCCTGGATCGAAGCATTGGCATTGGTGAGGATGATATTCGTCGCGTCAGCACCGGCCCCGCTCAACGCGACTCCCGCTTCCTTGCTGAAACCGGCAGCCAACGAGGCGGCCACCGCCGTCGCCGTGATCGTCGCGTCTTCGATGACCACCGCGGAGAACGATCCACTAAACGTGATCCCGTAATCCATGGCCAACAAACTGTCTTGATCGGCGTTCCGCACGAACGCCTCGATCTCGTTGCGGATGTCGTTCCGAGCCAAGGAAACGCCGATCGCGATTGACACCCCACCTTTATCGCTATAGGCGCCAGCGAGCGCGGCGCCGACCGCCGTCGCCGTGATTCGCGAAGTGTCGCGAGCCAGCAGGGTCACATCGCGAGCCATCACGGTTCCATCGAACGGCTCGAAAACTCCAGTGGCCGCGCCCACTTTCTGCACGCCTGACGCGTATTCGACGAACGCCTTGACCGACATCGATATCTTGTTCTCGACGTCGACTCCGGAACCAGCCGCCGCGATCCCGACATTGCGTCCCGCCGCGATCGCGGCCGTCGCCGCCACGACGACCGCGTCAATTGTGGTGTTGTCAGCCGTAGCGGTCAGTGACAGATTGCCTTGCGCTTCGATGGTGGAATTCAGCACGTAGGCTTGGACTTCGGCCGGCCGCGGCGAATCGCTGTCGTCGTCAAAGCCAATCAGGTTGGTCGCGACCGATGCGCCGATCGCCACACCGGCTCCAGCCTTCTTCCCGAAGCCAAGTGCCAACGCCGCGGATACGATGACGGCATCGATGTCGGAGGAGTTCCTGCTGGCCAGGGTCACATCGCCACTGGCGACGATATGGCTATTCTCAACGTAGGCGTTGGTATTCGTGAGGATCACGTTCTTCGATTCAGCGCCGCCACCACTGATGCCAATCGCCTTCTCGCCGTTGGCGAACGAGACCGAAGCGGCGACGGCCGTGGCGTTCACTGTGTTGGTGCTGGTGGCCGAAACTTCAACGACCAGCGCGGCCCCGACCTCGGAATTCAGTACTTGGGCGGTCACTGCGTTTGCGATGCGGTTGTCAGCGATCGATACGCCTACCGCGATTCCCGCGGAATAGGTCTTGCCCGTCGATATGGCGAGGCTGGCGCCGACGGCAACGGCCGTGACCGTAGACGTGTCGATTGCGGATACCAAAACGCTACCGCTCTGCGAACGTACCGGTGGCGGAGCGGTAACCCATGTTTTAGCTGGCGTGTCGCTAATCGCCGCCCGAACGGTCATTGCGATCTCGTTGTCAGCCTGTGCTCCAGCCCCCGAAACGGCGGTAGCCGACGCCTTGCCGGACGCGCCGACGGCCAGCGCGCCAGCGAATGCGGTCACGTCGATCGTGGGTGCCGCTGTCGCGGTCACCGCGATGTTGCCGCCTGCGATGGCGATCGAGTCGTCGATCGTGGCTTGGATCCCGACGCCTGGCGTCTTCTCCTTGACTCGGTTGATAGAAACGGAGGCGCCAACCGCGACTCCCACGCCGCTGCCGCCACTTCCGCCTAATCCGGCCGCAACCGCGATCGATCCGGTCAGCGACTTGATGGTCGATTCGTCCGTCGAGCGAACCGTCACAGTCTGGTTGCCAGCGGAAGTGATGACGCTGTCGTTCCTGATGGAAGCCGTGATATCCTTCCAAACGTCGTTGAACGCGAACGAACCGGCGCCGGCAAGCGCGGCGGCGCCACCCGTCCCTCCACCTCGCGCGCTGGACAATGCACCACCCAACGCATGCGATTTGATTTCCCCCTTGGAATGGGCACTGACGGTCACTCCGCCACGAGTGGTCGTGACCACAAGGCCGTCGATGTAGGCGGCGACGACGCTCTCGATCTCATTGAAGGCGAACGCCGCTCCGCCAGCGCCGTTGGCCGCCCCCGACTGTTCGCCCTTGGACCGTCCCACCGCCACTCCGCCGGCCACGGTGAAAATCGACGAGTCGGAGTCCTGGGCAGTGACTGTCAAGCTATCGACGCTCACCGCGTGGGAGCCATTGTCGGCGAGGTATGCGGTGACGTCGGCGGAAATGAAGTTGATCGACAGCCCGACCGCCAACGCCAGTCCCTTTGGTCGGGAAGCCGGATCGTCGGTCGACGGGCGGGCTACGACGACAGCGATTCCGGCCGCGACCGCCATGATATGCGCGTCGTTGTTCGCACTGACAGAGAGAGCGCCGGAAAGCGTAACGTTGGTGTCTGTCAGGTGGGCGTCCACGGTCTTGGTGATCGAGTTCATGGCGATGCCCGCGCCGATCCCCAGTTTGCCGCCAAACGCCAAGCTGCCGGCAACGGTCATGACGCGGTTCGATTCGTCCGCGGTTACCTCGAGACTGCCGCCCGTGATCCAAGCGCGATCAAGGTAAGCGGCCGTCTCGCTGTCGATCGTGTTGTAGGCCACAGAGCCGGCGATACCGCTGCCTCGGGCCGCGCCACCCAGGCCCGCCGCAATGGAGATGATGCCCGCGGACCCCTCGGCTTTAACGGTGATCGCGCCGACATTCGTCAATGTGGCGTCCGCAATAAAAGCATGGGTGCGATTGTCGACGATGTTGACCGTCACGGCGCCGGCGAGGCCGACGTTTTTCGCCGAGTTGCTGGCATTGGTCGACAAGGCGGCCGCGCCTGACACGGCGATGATCGCGGGCGAGTTCTCGACCCCGATATCCAGGCCACCCACATTGGCTAGCGAAGTGCCGCGAATGTACGCTTCGGTGATATCGGCCACGACATGGGTCGACACACTGCCCGAGACCGCCTGGCCCGTCTTCTGGCCTCCCCTCGCTTCTTCCGCCCTCGCGTCGCCATCGGCTCTTGACGGCTCGCCAACTTGGGCCGCCGCCAGCGTTGCTGTGACGATCAGCCCCTCGTTCGCGGCCTTCAGTGTCGTCTTGCCGGTGGAACTGAACGAGCCCACACCCGTTGCGGGATACGCAAGCAAGTGCCCCGCGCCTGTGGCCACGCTAGGATCGAGCCGTACGATCGTTGCCGCACGCGCGCTTGCGTCGGTGTTGCTGGTCGACAACCGGATTGTGGATTCGCTGACCACAGTGATGAAATAGCGTCCATGCTGGGTAAGTCCGCCGATACTCGCGCCACCGCCGTTGTCGTAAACGACTTCATCGCCATCGGTGAATCGATTGGCATTCGCGACGCGGATCGTATGGTTGACGCCGTCGACGAGCGGCACAGCCCTGAACGGGACCGCGACCGTGTGCTTCGTGCCCGTCGCAACCGTCGCATCCAGGTCGATCGCCTGACCACGGTTGGCGTTGGCGAGCGAATCGGCCAGTCGGATCGTCGTCGAGTCCACAACAATGGCAAAGAACGTGTTCTTGCTGGCCAGACCGCCGACACTGCTACCTCCGCCGTTGCTATAAACCACCGGTTCACCGGTGGTCAGTCCGTGCCGGTAGCCAAGGTTGATGGTTTCGGCCGTCGACTCATCGCCGCCTGTCACCGCTGCCTGGGCATTGATCGCGATGCGGAGGCTATGCTGTTGGCCCGTGGCAACGGCGGAGTCCAAGGTTCTGTAAGGACCGCTCGCGACGCCGCTAGTCAACGAGGACAATCGAACGGTCGTTTCATCAACCACTTTGACATAATAGGTATTGCCATTCGTCAGGCCGCCGATATTGGTCCCGCCACCGGCACTGTAGACGACCGCTTCGCCATCCTGGAAGCCGTGGCTGTATCCCAGATTGATCGTTCCGCCGGCGACACTGACGGCAACGCTGGGATCGAAAGCAACGCCAAAACCGCTGGCGGAACCGGCAGTCGATGGCGCCGATAAACTGAGCAAGATCGGTATCACGCGGAGCGCGTCGAATTCGGACGCTGCCAGATGAAACGCATTCGGACTGCTGGCATCGGGCACGACATAGTAGATCGTGTTGTTCGACAAGCCGCCGATCAGCGCATCCGTCGCGGCCGTGTAGACGACCGCCTGGCCCTTTTGGAATCCATGGGCATAGCCGAGGTCGATACTGTCATACGAACTGATGATCGCTGTGGCTGGCGACAATTGCCGGCCAAGATTGTGCCGCACGCCCTGATTGCCAGTGGGATCCAACGCCACTCGCAGACTATGGCTCGTCCCCGAACCGCTCGGACGAGTTCCGAGCGCCAGCACGACATTGTCTTCAGCATGGCTGGCGGTGTCCGCGAGCTTAACACGCGTGGCATCAACGCGGATGATGTAATAGGTTGCACGATCGCTCAACAGGCCTAACCCAGTTCCGCCGCCATCGTCGTAAACCACGGCATCGCCCGTCTGGAAGCCGTGATCGTAGCCAAGGTCGATGATGTCGCCAGCGATCGCCAACGATCCGAAACGCGGCGCGGTTCCATTCGACTCGGCAAGTGACCGCGCAAGTCCGATCGTCGTCGCGTTTATCCTTCGCACGAAATAGGTGCCGCCGTCCTCCAATCCGTCAATCGGTTCGTCGCCGCCGTTGCTGTACACGACCTGATCGCCCGTCGCGAACCCGTGGGTATAGCCCAGATCGATCGTTCCGGCGGCCGCATTCACTCCCGTGTTCGGGGCGACCTTGCCGTTGCCAAGAGTGACGTCGACGTTGCCGATAAGCGCCTTGGTGTCGCGGTTGATGACATTGACACCGGCGGTTAAGCCGAACCCGACGCTTGTGCCGATTGCCAAACCGCCCGCCAAATTGATCACTAACGGGTTGTCGTTAGCGGTGACGTCGACTTTCCCCGTGGCGGTGATCGTGGCTCCCTGGCCGATTTGCGCGAGCGTCGTGTCGTCGAGACCAATGTAATTGACCGCGCCGTTGATGGCCGTCTTGCCCGCTTTGCCTCCGGTGACGCCGAGCGCGACGGTCTTGGTATCGGCTTGGGCATCGACCAAGAGGTCGTGGGCCCACACTGCCGCTCCCGATTCGATCACAGCTTGGGTCGTATTGTCATACAGCAAAACCGAGAATGCGCCGCCAAAGCCTGATTCCTTGCCCGAGTTGCTGACGGTCTGCTTGCGATCCTGGCCCAGCACGGCGTCAAGCAGATTTGGAAAATTTCCCGCCAAGTTCAACGCCATGGCGTCAATCTTGGAGGTGACGCTCACATCGCGTTCCCCGGTCATCGCACCGTTCTGGTTAATCCTAGCCCCTGTTTCGATTCGCGCCTCGGCACCGTTATTCAGGGCCATAATATTGCCCGAAACCGCGAAGCCCTTCCTGTTGCCGGTAGCCGTGCTTTGAGCGAACGATGTGAAATAGTCGTTGGCACCTAAATTGTCGTCGCCCAACTGCTGAAGCAGTCGCGCCACGACCTGTTCGCTCGTTTTGAGCGTGTCCGAGAGCCGGAGGTTCTGCCACGGAATCTCGTAGGGTATTTTGGTATTCGCCGCGACGTCCAGTTTGCCGCCCGCGTCAATCCGCGCGCCGTCCTCCACCTTGGCGACCGCTTTGTTCGTATGTTCACCGTAGCCGATCGCGATACCGACGCTCAGTTTGCCATCCTCCGACAGCGTAACGCCGGGCAATTTCATCACCGCGGCCAAGCCTTGCGATGTCATATCCGGACGATCGACGACGTTGGCATGAACGTCGACCTTGCCCGTCGCTTCAATGACTGCCGTGCCCGTGACCTTCGCCGTCGCAAGCCCCGAGTGCCAGCCGAAACTTGCCGAGATCACTCCGACCGAATGGCCTTCCTGGATCGTTTCACCCGCGTTGGCGGCTGCTTGGCCGTAGTTTCGATCGCTACGGGTCTTGAACAGCGTTCCGATGAGCGCGCCAAGCGCGGAGGTCGCGTCAGGACTTCCGGCGACCGTATCGGAGACCA
>JBIKVL010000864.1:0-2811 GCA_044356875.1 Pirellulaceae bacterium
CGGGTTGTCCGATTCCGCCGCAGGCGACCGGCATCCATGGGATCACCGACGACGCCGTCGCGGGCCAGCCGGACATCGATGCGGTGCTTCCTGAATTCCTGCGGTTCATCGGTTCCGAACCTATCGCGATGATCGCTCACAACGCGCCGTTCGACGTCGGTTTCATTTCCTACGCGATCGGGCAACGCCACTTGCCACCGCCACCCCATCCGGTGCTCGACACCTGGCCGCTCGCCCGCCGCCGCTTGCAACTGCCCAACTACAAGCTGGAAACGATTGGTCGCTCGTTGGGTCTGATCGAGCGCGAGGCGCATCGGGCGCTCGCCGACACGGTTTTGCTCAAAGACGTGTTTCTGTATTTGCTGCGCGAGCCGACGCCGATACCCAGCGAAGAAGAGTTGTTCGCGTTGGCGGGCGCGTTGCGGTTCGAGCCGTTGCGGGATTTGATGCGGGAAGCGCCGCGCGGCTTCGAACTGCTGTGGTTGGCGGTGGCTCGACGACAAACCGTATCGCTGGTCTACGACGGCGGCAGCAAACCAGGGGTCGCGCGTCAGGTGACGCCGTTGGGACTGGCCCAGTCCGGCAGCCAGCTCTACTTGACCGCCTTATGCCATGAAAGCCAGATCGAAAAATCGTTTCGCATCGATCGGATCGCATCGTACCGACTTGTGGATTGAGGCCTTGAGGAGGCTATACTCGGAAGGTGACTCAATCGAGGCGGAGGTGAGCGATGCGCGAAGATCTGCGAGATAAAAGTCGGCCGTGGCGGGCCAGCGGCGATCCCGAAGTGTGGTCGCGGCGACGCTTGCTGGAATTGGGCGGCCTGGGGTTGCTCGGGCTCGGCTGGCCGGAGCTGCTCGCGGCCCGCGCCGCTGCGTCGGAACAGGCCACGCAAGCGGCAGCTGGCCAGTCCGCGGCGGCCCAGTCCGCGGCGGCGCAGGCGGGGCCGTCGTCGGCGTCCGTCGTCCGGCCGGTAGGCAACACGTTTGGGCGGGCGAAGGCGTGCATCCTGCTGTTCATGTGGGGCGGGCCCGCGCATCAAGACACTTGGGATATGAAGCCTGACGCGCCGCCCGAGGTGCGGGGGGAATTCCGGCCGATCCAGACGAATCTGCCGGGCGTTCACATTTGCGAGCACTTCCCCAGGCTGGCGACGCGGCTCGATAAGCTCTGCCAGATCCGGTCGGTCACGCACACGAACGCGGATCACACGGTTTCGACCCACTACCTGCTGACGGGCATGCCGCCGCCGCCGACCAACCAGTTGCGGTTGCAGTGGCCGCATGTGGGCTCGGTGTTGTCGCGGATGGGGCGGGGCCGGGGCGCTTTGCCGCCGTTCATTTCGATGCGTCCCAAGCTGGAAAACGACGTGCCGCGGTTTGTGGAACAGAGCCAAGGGCAGTTCGCGGGATGGCTCGGACCGATTTACGATCCGTTGACGATCGATGGCGACCCGAGCCGCGCGGACTACCGCGTGGGCGAGTTGGCTCAGCGGCCCGATCTGCCCACGGAGCGGCTCGACAGCCGCCGCCATTTGCGACAGCAACTTGACGCGGCCGCGCTGTCGACGCATCCCGCGCCGCGGGCGCAGGACGCCAATCGCGAACGCGCTTACGCGCTGTTGGCGGGCGCCGAAGCGGATCGCAACGCCTTCCGGATGGATGAGGAACCGATGGCGTTGCGGGAAAAGTACGGGCTGAATCCGCATGGCCAGTCGGTGCTGCAAGCGCGGCGGCTGGTGGAACGCGGCGTGCCGCTGGTGACCGTCTTTTGGCCCAATGATGGCATTAAGAACGTGAGCGTTTATTGGGACACTCACAGCCGCAACTTTATCGACTTGAAGCAGCGGCTGATGCCGGTCGCCGATCAGGCGTTCACGGCGTTGCTGGATGATTTGGAAAGCCGCGGCATGCTGGACGAGACGCTCGTGATCTGGACGGGCGAGTTTGGCCGCACGCCGAAGATCGGCCAAGTGAACAGCGATGCCGGGGCGGGGCGCGATGGCCGCGACCACTGGCCTGGCTGTTTCACCACCGTGATGGCGGGCGGCGGCGTGCGTGGCGGCACGATTTACGGAAAGTCCGATCGGCATGCCGCCTATCCGAGTTCCGATCCGGTGCTGCCGATGGATGTCATCGCGACCGCCTATCACCTGCTGGGCGTGCCCGAAAACCAAGCGTTACCCGACGTCAGCGGGCGGCCGCACTTCGTCCGTCCGGGGCGAGTGATCGACCAACTGTTCGGTTGAACGCAGCCGATCGAGCAGTTCGGGGATCTTGATCCGCGTTTTGTAGACGAGCGGCGGCCGAGGAAGCGCGGGGAGACTCGACGCCGTGCTTGCCGCGACCGCGACGAGGACCGGTTCCGTCGCGAAGCGCCGCAGCGTTTCGGCTTTCGCCTCCAGGTACTCGGGCGTCCAAAACCCGACGATCTCCAGATGCACGCGGCGGCCATCGTCGTGCGTGAAGGTGAAGTCGGGCAGGAAGACATGCTGGTTGACGAACAGGATTTCGCTTTCGCGGGAGAGATGCCAGCCCTCGCGCGGTTCGTCGCCCCACTTTTCGGCCAGCGCTTGCTCGACGGAGGAATCGAATTCGTCCAGCGGCGGCAGATGGCTCCGCAGCCCGTCGCGGGAAGAGAGCATCAGCCGCAGACGGCTGCCGGCCGGCCCCTTGGGGATGACGGCGACCATTTCCCAGTCCTGGCAGGCGATGAGCGCGGGGAGGAACTTCGCCAGGTTCACGCCGTAGCGTTGCGTTTCGCGCAACACGGACGCCGGTCCATCGAACCGCAGCACCCAGCGGTTGTCCG
>JBIKVL010000865.1:0-2809 GCA_044356875.1 Pirellulaceae bacterium
CGAGCAGTGGTGGCGGGTGGGATACAACTCGGACTCCGGCGCTAAGTTCACCCTGGCTGCGCGAGGCCCCTTTTCCGGCAATCCCCTTGCCGGCGGTCCCTTTTCCGGCGTCCGCAGTTCCGGCGACCCCAGGCGCGACCACCTCGCGTCGGCCGCGGTTGCGACCAGGCCCCAGTCCTGTCCATGCCATCAGGAACAGGGCGAGAACAGCGACTCCGCCGACTCCCACCGCCATCGCGTTGCCAACACGCCAACTCCGCCCACCACGAACATGAGCCCAGTGGCTGTCGGTTCGCGCGCCCTCCGTCGCCGGTTCGCTCGCGGATGTCCGATCCGAATCGCTCGACGCTGTCACGTCTGTCGGCTCGTTCGCCATCGGAGAAGCAACGGCCGAGGATTGATCGTCCGCGACTTGGGCGTCCGCGACTTGGGCGTCCACGACTTGGGCGGCAGAGACTTGGGCGGCAGAGACTTGATCGACCGCGACTTGGGCGGCAGGGGCATCCGCACCCGAGTGGCCTCGTGTCAGTTCCAACAGCCGATCCAGCTTCGCTCCTGCGCTGAAAACCACGAGTGCGTTGGCCAATTCGCCAGCGGTCGCGAACCGATCCGCGGGCTGTTTGGCCATCGCGCGCGCGACGATGGCGGCCAACTCGACCGGGATCTCAGGACGCAGCGAGTTGAGCGCTGGAGCCGTGTCCAATTGATGCGCGATCAGAATCGTGGCGGGTGAACCTCCGCCAACCCGCGAGAACGGCGCGAAACCGGCCAGTAATCGATACAGCGTGCATCCCAAGGAATAGATATCGGCGCGGCCATCGACAGCGCGGGAATCACGGGCTTGCTCGGGCGCCAAATAGTCGTAGGTGCCGAGTATCTGCCGCGATTGGGTCAGTTCGGAAAGCGCCGTTTCGCCCGCGTCGTGGACTAGGCCAAGGTCGAGCACTTTGACGGTCGCCGGCGTGCCCGACAACATGAGATTCGAGGGCTTCAGATCGCGATGCACGAAGCCCTTTTGGTTCAGGAAGTCGACCCCAAGCGCTGCCTGGCGAATCAACTCGCAGGCGTCGGCGACCACCAACGGTCCCTGTTCAGCGGCGACGCGCGCCAAGTCGCTTCCCGCAAGGAATTCCATCGCCAAGTACGCCCGCCCCGCCTCCTCGCCGGCAGCGAGCACCTCGACCAAATGCGGATGGCGCAGCCCGAGCGCCAATTGTCCTTCGCGGCGGAAACGCCGCTGAGCCTCAACGCTGTCCTGGCGATGCGGCGCGATGATTTTGATCGCCACCACGCGTCCGGTCGATCGCTGGCAAGCCCGATACACGGCACCCATGCCGCCGATGTCCACCCGTTCGAAGATTTCGAAATCGCCCAGTTGCTTCGGGAGGTCCACCAGCCGGGCGAATCCCCCCGCGTCCGCATCCGCGATACGCTCGACGACCTCTCGGCTTCGCGCTGTCGATACGGAACGCGCCTGGATGGTCGCGGCGAAGAAAGCTCCAAGTTGTCTGGCGCGCGCCTGAACCATTTGCAGTTCCGGCTCGTTCGCCACCGCCGCGAGCTGAAGGTAATCACGCAGCAACGCGATTTCGGGCGGCAGATCGGCGTCTGACGCGGAATCGTCGTCGCTGAGTAGATCGTCTTCGGGTTGACTCATGGCTAGAGGCCCCACCAGAAAAAACACTTCCTCCAACCAAGATCGCGGGCGACTCACGCGGCGCGGGGATTTTTGGAGGTTTTTCTTTGGTTTTGGGAACGATTGAGCGGGGTGGTTTTTATCGCCATACCGCAGATGCGCGCGGCAGCGGGGTGCGCGGCGTCGAGGCGTGTTCTGGGCGCCACCCCAGCCGTCGCCTGAGGCTCGGGCGGTAAACGAGGGCGGCGGTAAACGAGGGCGGTCTTGGGCGCGGTCTTGGGCGGCAGCTGGGTGCGCGGCGTCGAGGTGGGTTCTGGGCGCCACCCCAGCCGTCGCCTACGGCTCGGCGGTAAACGACGAAGGCGGTCAACGAGGGCGGCCTTGAGGCGGAATCTGGGCGCCGGACCAGCCGTCGCCTACAGCTCGGCGGGAAACGTGGGCGGCTGTTTTCCCGCATCCAGGTATTTCGCGTAACGCGGATCGGCGGCGATCAGCTCTTCGCGCAAACGCCGGCGGGTCCGCGAAAGGCATTCATGCAACGCCCCGATCTTCATTCCAACTTCCCGCGCCACTTCGTTTGTTTCGTGCTTGAGCATGTAGACGCGCCAAAACGCTTCCCAGCAATGCGGCTTGGTCCCCTGACGGACTTTGGCCACGATCGCCACGACCTGCTGAGCTCGCCGAAGCTGATCGGAAACCTCAGGCCCTTCCGCCGCTCGATGTTCCGCCAGGGAGGCGGAATGAGTTAACGCATGTTCCGGCAGTGCCAGCGCTGCCTCTTGTGTGTCGGGCCCAAGCGCGCCGATCAGCCGCGCCGTCGCGTCGCTCGAGGCCGAATCCTCCGCACTCGTTTCCGCCGGCAGATTGGCCAGGAACTGCGTGAAGTTGGAACCTCCTCGAGCCACGTGCTCGGCTTCTCCCCGGCGCAGGCGTTCGCGGTGATAGTCGGCGGCACGACACTGAATGCATCGCGCCAGCCACCCGCGGAAACTCTTCGGTTCAAACGTCGCGACGATCTGCGAAAAACCGAACAGCACTGCCTGGGCGACATCGGCGACATCGGCCGCGGGCACCCCCTTGCGGCGCAACCGAGCGTAAATCCAGCCGCTGTAAGTCGCGCACAATTCCTCCCAGGCCTGCGACTCGCCGGCCTTGACCCGTCGCATCAGACCA
>JBIKVL010000868.1:0-2805 GCA_044356875.1 Pirellulaceae bacterium
TAGCCGGGTCAGCGCCAGCGCCCGGTTCATTAGCCGGGTCAGCGCCAGCGCCCGGTTCATTAGCCGGGTCAGCGCCAGCGCCCGGTTCATTAGCCGGGTCAGCGCCAGCGCCCGGTTCATTAGCCGGGTCAGCGCCAGCGCCCGGTTCATTAGCCGGCCCGGCGCAAGCCGCCGGTTTTCGAGGCGGTTCCAGCCGTTTCCGCCTAGAACCGGCCGCTGGCGCGGCTCGGCTGATGAGGGCGGGGCGGGAGGCGGCCTTGGGAGTGCCTCCACACGAAAGAAATTTCCCCCCAAAAAATCAGACTGGACATGTCGGGATATGCCGATATCATTGCCGTACCATTGAGGGCTTACCGATGTCCACTCCCGCTCGCCAAAACGCCAACCAGAACGATCCCCTGGACAACCTGACCGGGCTCGACGCGCTTGCGCAGGCGGCCGAGTGCCTCCGGGCACTGGCGCATCCACACCGCTTGCGGATGATCCAAATGTTGCTGCGTGGACGTTACTCGGTTGGGGAACTGGCTGAAGCGTGCGAGCTGCCGAGCCACATGGCCTCGGAACATCTGCGTTTGATGCAACGCTGCGGTTTTCTCCGTGCGCGAAAGGACGGCCGCTGCGTCTATTACGAGGTTGCCGAACCCCATTTGGCGAACATCATGGCGTGCATCGAGTCTCGGTTCGATGCTCGGGCAAAGGCGCCTACCTGACGACATGCGGCCCCTTCAATTCCTTGCTTCCCTCCCAAAACTACGGTTCCAACGGTTCGGATTTCAGCAAAACGGAGTCGCTTCCATGTCCCGTTCCATCTCGCCCCAAGAACTTGAAACAATCCGTCGCGGAGGCCAAGCCGTCGAGCTGATCGACGTGCGGACGCCTGTGGAATTCCGCGAAGTGCATGTCGAATACGCCCGCAACGTGCCGCTCGATCGGCTCGACCCGGCAACGCTGCTCAAGGAGCGTCATGGCCAGCCCGACGCGCCGCTGTATGTCATTTGCCGTTCGGGAAGCCGCGGCCGGCAAGCCTGCGAAAAACTGACCGCCGCCGGATTCGCGGAGGCCGTGAACGTCGAAGGAGGAACGCTGGCGTGCGAGTCGGCCGGTTTACCGGTGGTTCGCGGCAAGAAGGCCGTGTCGCTCGAACGCCAAGTGCGAATCGCGGCAGGCGCGTTGGTCGTCGCGGGCGCGGCGCTCGGCTTTTTCGTGCATCCGTATTGGATTGGTTTGTCGGCGTTCGTCGGAGCCGGCCTGATGTTCGCCGGGATCACTGACACGTGTGGCATGGCGATGGTGTTGGCTCGAATGCCGTGGAACCGCGTGGCGGGCAGCGGCGCGGGCAGTGGCGCGGGCGGTGGGAACTCGGCGGGAGGCGCCGGTTGCCGGGCCGCGGCCGGGCTCCTCGTCGCGACCGGCTTGGCCGTCGGATTCCCGAACATCGCGGCCGCGATCGACCACACCACTGACACGCTGCCGCAAGTGAAGGCGGCGTTCGAGTCGAAAAAGGCGGTGCTGATCGACGTGCGTGAAACAACGGAATGGAAGGCGGGCCATGTCCAAGGCGCGCAATCGCTGCCCTTGAGCGCTTTGCAAAAGGGCGTCGCCGCGACCGAACTGGACCGCTTGCTCCCCAAGGACCGGATCGTTTACCTGCACTGCCAAGCTGGCCGTCGCTGCCTGCTGGCGGCGGAAATCCTCGAAAAGCAAGGCTACAAGGTCCGAGCGCTCAAACCGGGTTTTCCGGCGCTTCGTGAAGCCGGCTTGCCAGTGGCGACCGGCGAATGATCGGGCGACGCAACCGCGTCCCCTGAGGGCTAGTCCGAATTGTCGAGCGTCAGGATCCCGGGACCGTAAGGCGTGATCACGGGAATCCAGGCCTCGACGCATTCATCGATCCGCGCCACATCCAGTTCGAGTTTGTGGCGTTCGTCCTTGCCGTTGGAGCGCGTCAGCCAGCAGGGGATCGCGGCGATGAGCGTCGACAGTTCGGCGATCAACTCGTCCCGCCATTCGACTTCGCCGGTCGAACAATGGCCGGCGAAGCGTTTCCAAAACCACTGGTAGACCTTCTTTGCCTCCGTTGGGCCGCCGACCGGCACAAGGAATCCCTCGATAGCGCGGATCTCCGTCGCCAGTCCACCGCATTGCTGCGCGTACCGTACGCCCGAACCGTGCTCGACGATGACAACCAGCCCCGTTTCCTGTTTGCCGTCCGGGTTCAGGAAGACGTAGGGCATCGAACCGGCCGGCGAGCGATCGTTGCGGGAACGCGGTTTCACGTCGCCACCGGCGCGGTCCAGGTTTGGGGCGTGAAATAGCCGGTCGCCCATCGATCCTTCGTCTGGAATTCGCGGACGGTCAATTGCCCGGTCCGCAGTTCGACGTAGAAAAACGCCTGCGCGTTGCCCGAAAAATGGCTCGCGTTGTCAGTGTTGAACACCGGAATGCCAGCTTGCGCTTTCGGCGACTCGCCATCCCACCGAAACACATTCCGCGCGTGGGTGTGGCCGTAGAAAATCGCGGCGATGTTGTAGCCCTTGAGGGCCGAGTGGAATGCGCGGACATCGCACGGATCCCATTCTTTCGACCCCGCGTCGACCGCCAGGTCGCACGCACCGGTGTAGCGAGCTATGTCCACGTGGTGGGTGATGATCACCGGCCGGCCCGACGAGCCGACTTTATCCTTCAGGTCGGCGACGAGGAAATCGAGGCTATCAAGCGCCGCATAGCGGCGGCGGCGGGCCACTGAGCGATCGCCACCCACGATCAGCCCGAGATTGACAAAGTGGGCCGGTCCCCAGTTCCAGG
>JBIKVL010000867.1:0-2805 GCA_044356875.1 Pirellulaceae bacterium
TTGGCGGATGTGATCGAGTGCATCCATGGCCCCGGTTGTCCGGTATGCGTGACGCCGGCGGAGGCGATCGACGAGGCGATCGCGTTGTCGAGGACCCCGGGTGTGTCGCTGGCAAGCTTTGGCGACATGCTGCGCGTGCCGGGTTCGGGCGGCAGTTTGTTGGCGGCCCGAGCGGCCGGCGGCGACGTGCGCGCGGTCTATTCGCCGCTCGAAGCGGTTCAGCTCGCCCAATCCCAGCCTGATCGGCAGGTCGTGTTTTTCGCCGTGGGGTTTGAAACGACAGCGCCGGCCACCGCGCTTGCCGCGCAACAGGCCAGACAGCTTGGGATCAAGAATTTCAGCTTGTTGACCAGCCATGTGCGCGTGCTGCCCGCGATGGAATCGCTCGCTCAACAACCGGACTTCCGCGTCTCGGCGTTTTTGGCGGCGGGCCACGTCTGCGCGGTGCTCGGGTACGCCGACTACGAGCCGTTCGTCGACCGCTATCGCCTGCCAGTGGTCGTGACCGGCTTCGAGCCGACTGACTTGCTGGAAGGACTGCTCGAAGCGGTGCGGCAGTTGGAGAGCGGATCGGCGAGCGTCGCCAATGCGTACGGCCGCGGCGTGCGGCGCGCAGGGAACGTTGCGGCGCGACGCATCGTGGACGCGGTGTACGAGCCGTGCGACAGTCCATGGCGCGGCTTGGGAATCATTCGTGGAGGCGGTTTGCGATTGCGCGACGAGTGGCTGGAGTTCGACGCGCGGGCGCGCGAGTTCCGTTCCGGAACCGTGGCCATGATGCGGGACACAGACGCGGTCCCGGCGACCGCGACGGATTGTCCGGCCGGCGAGGTGCTGATCGGCAAATTGAAACCTTCCGCGTGTCCGCATTTTGGCGGGCGCTGCACGCCGGAAACGCCGCTCGGCGCGCCGATGGTTTCGGCGGAAGGCGCCTGCGCGGCGTACTTTCGATACTCTCCTAAACAGGTAGCGCCATGAACGGCTCATGTCCAACGCCGGATGCTGGCGGCGACCGCTTGACGTTGGCGCATGGCGAAGGCGGCCGGTTGTCGCGGCGGTTGGTGCGGCGGCGGATCCTCGCGCGGTTCTCGAACCCACACCTCGAACCGCTCGGCGACGCGGCCGTATTGCCAAGATTCCAAGGCGCGCCTGTATTCACGACGGATGGATTCGTGGTTTCGCCTTTGTTCTTCCCGGGCGGCGACATCGGCTGCTTGTCCGTCTTTGGAACCACGAACGACTTGGCGGTGGCGGGCGCTCGGCCGCGTTGGCTCAGCTTGGGGCTGATCCTCGAGGAAGGCCTTGCGGACGAAGTGTTGGAAGCTGTTTTGGACAGCGTCGCGCGAGCAGCGAAGGAGGTTGGCGTCGAAGTGGTGACGGGGGATACGAAAGTCGTTCCGCGCGGGGCGGTCGACCGACTGTTCATCACGACGTCGGGGCTCGGCGAGCAGCTCGACTGGTCCCTCGGTGGCCCGCAAACGCTTTCTGTGGGCGATGCTCTCATCATCTCCGGCCCTGTGGGGCGCCATGGCTTCGCCGTGCTGGCCGCTCGTGAGAACCTTGGTATCGACCCGCCGCCGACGAGCGATTGCGGTTCGCTTTGGCCGGCTGTGGCGGCACTGGCGGCCGCTGGCGTATCGGTTCGCGCCTTGCGGGACGCGACTCGTGGCGGCGTCGCCGCCGTTTTCCAGGAATGGGCGGAAGCGAGCGGACTGACGCTGGCGATCGAGGGAGCGGCTGTTCCCGTGTCGGCGGAGGCGCGCGGCTTGAGCGAGTTGCTCGGCATCGATCCGTTGCATGTGGCGAACGAGGGGACGCTCGTCGCGGCGGTGCCGGCCGCATCGATCGAGGCGGCGTTAGCGGTTTTGCGGGCGGTGCCGATTACCGCGAGCGCCGTGGTTGTGGGCCGCGTTGAGGCCCGCGGCCTTTCGCCCGTGACGGTCCGCGGGGCGTTGGGCCGCGCCCGTCCGCTCGACGAGCCGCTCGGCGCCCCCCTGCCCCGCATCTGCTAGCGGCCCACGCGGTCTTTTTTTCCCAACCGCTCAACTTTCGCGAATCGATTTGCCCTATGTAATCCGTAGCCTAGCTTTCCTAAGCATTGGAGCTGTCCGCCGCGCGTCAAAGGTTGGCTGCGGAGCGGACGCTAGCGAATCAGTTGGGAGGAATCCAAGATGTGGAAAGCAATGACCGGTTTGATCGTGTTGCTGGCGGCCTCGACGGTCTGCGCGGAGGACCGGGACTTGGCGCGACGGTACGGCTTGGGGTCGCTGGAGATGATCAGTGACGCGGCCGGCCGGGAAGTCCGCGGAGCGGCGTTCGGCGCTCGATCGACCAGCTTGGCGACGATCGCGGGCGTGATTTACGACTACGAGACGGGCTCGCGGTTCAACATCGACGCGAACAACTATGGTTTCGCGCTCGATGGAAATGGCTCGATGTACGATCGGGCGGCGGCGGAGTCGGCGGTGATTTCGGGCGTCCAGGGATTCCAGGTGGAAGTCTCGCGGAGCAATGGCAGCACCTTCACCGCGAAGCTCGACGCGTTGTCGTTCGGCGGCGGCAAGGGTCTGATCCTGCCGACGATCCTTCCTGGTCCTTACGATGTTGACTAGTGTTCGCCTCTTGACAGGCAATGTTTCTTCCGGGAATCGACAGAGTCAGGGACACTCGATTCGACCTGGGACAGTCGCTACCGGAGAAACCGTCCGCCGTTGATATCCAGCAAGGCGCCGTTGATGAAACGGGCGGCGTCGCTGGCCAAGAAAACGATTGCTTCCGCAACCTCCGCTGGTACGCCATTGCGTC
>JBIKVL010000060.1:0-10176 GCA_044356875.1 Pirellulaceae bacterium
TGGCGATTGCTTCGGCCGCAAATAGATAAACGTCTTGCCGAGACGACCGCCGTAATTGCCGGCCGTAATGCGCACCAGTCCCGGCGTGTCGCGGCTGGCGGCGATCGCGGCATGCGTGGCGGCGGCGACCGTGTCCAGGTCCCGTCCATTGATCACGATTTCCATGATCGACGCGACGCCCTCGGGCACCCGCGACTCGACGCCCGCCCTGCCACGCAGTGTCGGACAGTATTCGGCGAAGGTGCTCGCCACCATGAACGAATAGCGGCTGCCGGCTTTCGACGCGCTGGCCGCGATTCCGCCCGGGAAGCACATCACGACCCCGGGTGTGGCCGCGACAGCCGCCACGCCCCGCTCGGTCGCTTCGATCGCCGCGTCCACCGTTTTCCCCATGAACCACAGGTTGCCACCCATGATCCCATCGCGAAACCCAAACCGCCGATCCAAAACAAACTCGCCGCCCAGCAGCGGCACCACCCAAACTTTGCGGCCATGACGGATCTCACGCCGCTGATGGCCGTCGCCGAACAACGCCACCTTTCGCCCCAGTTTGAAATAGGGGTCGGTGTCGAGCAGGTTGAAGCAGGCGGCGGTCGGACAGGTCAGCACGTTTTGGCTGATCCGCACCAAGAGCGAACGTTCCAGACGCTCGGCGCGATCCTTCCAGAACCTTGGCACGTGCAGTTGCACGATCGCGCCCGGTCGGCCGTCCGGCGTGGCGAACGACTCGTCGCCGCCCGGCCCCACGTACCTGTCCACGCCCGCTTCGCAGTCGCACAAAATCGTGCTGGAAGCGTTACCGGTCATCGCCTGGAGCGCATGGTCGAGCCACTTGCGATCGCGAGCGGTGACAAGCACTTCCGCGTACATGCCGCGGAAAGCTTCGGCATACGTGTCCTCGACCAAGTCGCCGTCCACCCTGTTCGCTTCCGCCATCGCTGTTCTCCGCGTTATCGAACTGGGCGTTACGCCGGCTTCGAAGCCCGCCCTCGGCCCGCGTACACGGCCGCTTCGGTGATGACTTGGTCCATGAAGATGTCGTGCTCGGCCACCGGCACCTCCTCGAACATCTGGCATTCGAACGCCAACGCCACGAGCGGCGCGTCGGGTCGAGCGTGTTCGAGCAGCTTGTCGTAGTAGCCCATGCCATGGCCCGACCGCGCCCCGCGGCGATCAAACGCCACGCCCGGAACCATGATCAGGTCGAGCTCCTCCACGGCGATCCGCTTCGCGGGAACCGCTCGCAACTCGACCTTCGGTTCGAGGATCTTGTACATCCCCACCGACAACTCATCCATCGACTCGAGATGGAACAGTTCGAGCTCGCCGTCCACGCAGTAGGGAATGATGATTCGCTTGCCCGACGCCAACGCATCCGGAAAATGTTGACGGGTGCGAACTTCGCTCCGCACGTCGACATAGAACATCACGGTGCGGGCCCGAGCGTACTCGGGCAGGCCCATGAAGCGGTCGACGATCTGGCGGCTCAAGGCGTCCTTCTCCGGCTGCGCGTTCCGCGCCGCGTGCGCCTTCTCGCGAATCTCTTTCTTACGAAGCTGCAGTTCCGACAGATCAGAAACGCTCATCGACGCCTACTCCCTCTACGCCGGCTGTTCGGTCCAGCGGCATTGGTGTCGACCGACGCCCAAAAACCGCCGCGTTAAGATAGCGAACCGACTGGCGCTTTGACCAGTCTCCGCTATAGCCAGCTTGAAGGGAATTTCACTGAGCCTGAGCGGCCTGAAAAAAGACAGTGCCGCTGAACCCACGCGCCGGAGGCCAGAAGCCAGCCTCCCCAAAATCCAAAACCTGAAACCTGAAACCTGAAACCCAAGACCTAAAACCTTCCAGCTGACCTCTGACAACCGAGAGTCAGCTGAGTGCGGGTCGTGCGTCGCCTGGAGACGCTTACCAGTCCTCTTCTTCTTCCTCTTCTTCCTCACCGTCTTCTTCGTCGTCGTCCCAATCTTCTTCGTCTTCCTCGTCGTCTTCCCAGTCTTCTTCCTCTTCTTCCTCTTCCTCGGCGGCCTCTTCGGCGGGCTCTTCCTCTTCTTCGACCTCTTCCCATTCCTCTTCTTCTAGGTCGTCTTCGTCTTCCTCGTCGAGGTCATCCTCGTCGTCGAAGTCGTCGTCGTCCTCGAAGTCGTCTTCCTCGTCGTCGCCGAGGTCGTCGTCCTCGTCTTCCTCGTCGTCGAAGTCTTCGTCGTCCGCTTCTTCTTCGAATTCCTCGGCCATCCGCGGCGCACACAATGTCCGCGCTTCGGCGAGGATGTCTTCGATCTCCTCGAAGAACGGTTGCTCTTTCATGGTTCGTAGTCGCAAGCTCACAGCTCTGTCCTCCTCATCACTCGCCAATCGGTTCGTCGTCGCTTCCACCTTCTAAGTTTTTCGCATCGTAAATGGAATTCGAAATGTTGGCGAGGGTGGGTGGGAGTCGGAGGTCAACCCAAGCTGCCCGACTCCGCGGACGAACGAGCGATCGCGCCGCGAAGCTTCTCCGCCCGCGGCAGTTCATCCAAATCAACCAAGCCAAAAACCTGCAGAAACCGACGCGTAGTGCCGTAGAGGAAAGGGCGGCCGAGCTCATCGCTACGGCCGCTGATCCGCGCCAAATCACGCTCCATCAATTGCCGCAGGATCTCGCCGCAGTTCACCCCCCGTATCGCTTCGATGTCCGCGCGTGGAACCGGTTGCCGATACGCGATCACCGCCAACGTCTCCAGCGCCGGCGCGGACAGCCGCATCTCCGCCGGAACGTGGCCCAACTTCCGCAACCAGGTCGCGAACCCCGGCCGCGTGAACAACTGATAGCCGCTCGCCACTTCCTCGACGCGGAACGCTCGACCCGCCGCATCGTAGGCCTCGTTCAGCTTCCTCACGAGTGTACGGGCCTCGGTGCCATCCGCCAAGTTCGCGAACTGCGCCAATTTGCGGCTGTTGAGCGGCTCACGAGCCAACAACAGGACCGCCTCCAAACGCTGCATGCGGCCATCCCGAATCCGCGTCGCCGGCAACCGCGGACGTTGGCCACGCGCCGCTTCGTCCCCGCTGCCGCCACCCATCAGTTCGGATTGGCCCATCACTTGCGCGCCGGCGGACACGCTGCCTGACACGCCGAAAGATACGCTGCCTGAAGCGCTGCCTGGCATGCCAGCTGTCGCGCTACCTGACATGCCGACGGACACACTGGAACCGAACGCCCTGATGCCGCCGCCGGCAACGTTCGCGCGCCCGGCCATCCCGTTCGTGAAAACCCCGTTGCCGACGTCAAACCGTGTCCCGCTCGCGACGCTCGACGACACGACGGCGCCGCTGCTGGCGTTCAACCGCCCAAGACGGCTTGAAATCGCGGCGGGACCGGCGACGCTGCCGAGCCGCTGCGCCACGCTGCCCGTGTCGCCGCCAAGTGTACGCATCATGAGTGTCACCTTTACTGTCTAGCGGTTCGCGGCGCCGGTGGGCGGCGGCCGCATTTGTTTCGCCGCCAACCAGAGTTCCACCTCGTCCAGCACCGCCTGCATCGCTCGGTGCGGGTCCGCGTCCTCGTGTTCGAATGGCCGCAGGTAGGTCGTGTTTCCGGGTAACGGCAATTCACAGCGGAACCGATACCGACCCGCCGATCCCCCCGTGTCTTCCAACCGAAAGTACACCGCCCCTAGTTCTTGCAGGCGCCGCTGCACCGCCTCAAACCGGTTCGAACTGATCGGGATATCCGGTGGCGGTAACCGCTCGACCACCGTCGACGCTCCCCCAAGCGACGCCAACTCCGCGGACGCAGTCGAAGCAGCGTCTTCCCCGACTTTTCCACCGGCTCCAGGCTTTCCACCAATTACAGCCTTTCCACCAGCTCCAGCCTTGTCGCCCTTGCCGACCCGGTCGCCCGCCCCGACCTTGATCCGCGCGGGCAGCGTATCGACGGGCGACGTGGCGGGGAATAGCCATTCGTCGACCGAATTGTTGACGGCGGGGATGGCGAGCACGGGCATGCCGGCAATAAAGCCAAGCAGAGCCGCCAACCGTAGCGTGCTGCCTCGAGTCTGTGACACAATCACGATTCCCTTCGTTGCGAACTCCCTGCGCCACGGCCGCATCGTACCGATTGCCTCCCTGGCGGAAAAGACAAATGCCCGGCCAAGAACCGGTTCCGTTCCCGTGATTTACCTCGACCATTGCTCCACCACGCCGCTCGATCCGGTCGTCGCCGCCGCGATGGTTGAAGCCGCCCACGCGTACAGCGGCAATCCCGCGAGCCAACATCGCTTCGGACAGGCCGCCCGCCGGCGGCTGGAAGCGGCCCGCGAGCGGCTCGCCACGCTGGTGGGAGCCGACGCCGGCGCGGTCCGCGGCGACCGCCTGATTTTCACCAGTGGCGGGACCGAATCGAACAATTTGGCGCTCCGCGGACTGGCGGGCGACCCGCCGGGCCGGATTCTCATTTCCAGCGTGGAACATCCCAGCATCCTCGGACCCGCCGAGTCGCTCGGACAGAGCGGCTTCGAGATCGTCCGGATTCCCGTCGACACGCAGGGCGTCGTCCGGATCGATGCGCTGCGCGAAGCGCTCCACCAAGGCGCGCGGTTGGCGAGCATTCAAGCCGGCAACCACGAAACGGGCGTGCGGCAACCGCTGCCAGCCATCGCCGCCTTGTGCCACGAACATCAGGTCCCGCTGCATGTCGACGCGGTCCAGGCGGCGGGCAAGGTGCCCATCGCTTTCCGCCAGTGGAACTTGGCCGCGATGACCTTCACCGCCCACAAAATTCATGGACCGACCGGAATCGGCGCGCTCGTCGTTCGCGCGGGACTCGCGATCCGGCCACAGCTCTGGGGCGGCACGCAACAACTCGGATCTCGTCCCGGCACCGAGTCGGTAATGCTGGCCGTTGCCTTCGAAACGGCCCTCGAACGAGCACTCGCGCGGGCCGCCCACCATCCCTGCCCGCTCGCCGTTCTCCGCGACCGCCTGCAGGCCGGTCTGCTGCGACGATTCCCCGATGCGGTCGTTTCGGGAGCGGCCACCGACCGTTTGCCGCACGTGGTGAACATCGCGTTCCCCGGCGTCGATCGACAGGCGCTGCTGCTCGCGCTCGATGCCCTCGGCATCGCCTGTTCCACCGGGCCAGCCTGCCAGAGCGGCGCGAGCGAACCATCGCCCGTGTTGCGCGCCATGAACGCCTCGCCCGAAGCGGTTCGCAGCGCCGTGCGACTCAGCGTCGGCGCCACCACCACCGCGAACGAGGTCGACGAAGCGGTGGACCGCATCGCCACCACGGTCGAACGACTGCGGAAATCGAGCGGCAACCACGGTTTTCACCGCGCAAATCGCGTTTCCAGGATTGGCGGCTAGCGACTATAATTCGGCTTAAGATCAATCCGGAGGAATCGGACGGAAACAAGCGTAGTGATCAGCAGCCTGTTTGTGATTCCGTGGAGCGGCCGCGAGCCCCAGGGTTTGACCCGCAAAACCCAGGCCCCGCCGTTGTTGCTTCACGAATTCATCGGCGACGCCGATAACGCGATGGTCCGCCTTCTCAGCGATTCCCCGCAACTCGGATTCGTCCCCATCGTCTTGTACGGACCGGCCGGCTGCGGAAAAACCCACCTCTCGTGGTTACTGGCCGCCAACACAGCCAACACAGCCAACACGACTAACACAGCCAAGACAGCCAACACAGCCAACACAGCCAACACAGCCAACACAGCCAACACGACTAACACAGCCAAGACAGCTGCGGATTCGACCAAACAACGCGGCTGCTGGCTGTCCGGCGCCGAGTTCGTCAAGCAGGTTTTGGCGGCGATTGAAGCCGATTCGGTTTCGGACTTGCGGCAACGGCTACGCGCGGCGCCCGCCCTCTTTCTCGACGGGCTTGAACGGATCGCCACCCGCGCCTCTGCCCAAGACGAACTGCGTTGGCTACTCGATGATTGCGCCCAACGCTCCGTCCCGGTTCTCGTCACGTCCACCGTGTTGCCGCTGGAGATTCCCGACCTCTGTCCGCAGATCGCCAGCCGCCTTCATCAAGGACTGATTGTGCCGCTCGCCCCCCCCGGCGCGACCGCTCGCCAACAGCTCGTCCGCGAACTGCTGGCGAAAGCCGGCGTCGATCTGCCACCACGACTGGCCAGTCGCCTCCTCCAACGGCTCGTGCCCGACAGCGTCCTCACCAACGACGGCATCCTCAAAACCGACAGCCTCCTCAAGACCGGTAGCCTCCTTACGGCCGACAGCATGCGCGCGGCCAACAGCATGCGCGCGGCCAACAGCATGCTTGCTTCCGACGGCATGCGCGACAGCGAGGGCCTTCTTGAGAACGAGGGCGAAAACCTTCCCCCCTCGTTGATGACGCTCGGGGGTCGGCGGGAACGGCGCGGAACAGCGGCGTTGTCGCCCACGGTTCCCGCCCTTAAGGAAATGGTCGCGGAACTGGCGAAGATCCACAGGGTCCGCCCCTTCACGTCGGGTCGCGGACGCATGCTGGACGATGCCGAACCAGCCGACCTGGCCACCCACTCGCTGCGGTGCGTCGACGCGTTCGTGGAAAAATGGACGCAACGCGCCGCCGTGTCGCTCAAGCAGGTCAGCCAAGCGGTCGCCGAATACTTCGGCATCCGGCTTGTCGAGCTCAAAGGGCCGAGCCGCCGCCAGATGGTGCTCCGAGCCCGCGGGGTCGCCATCTATCTCGGACGGCATCTGACGGGCGAAAGCCTCGACCGACTCGGCGCCCATTTCGGCGGCCGCGATCACTCAACCGCCTTGCACGCCGTTCGCAAGACGGAAGAGCTGTTGGCGCACGATCCCACGCTGCGGAAGGCCGTTGACGATCTGGAACGGCGCCTGCGCCACGACGGTGAATCGTGACCGCGAGCGGCCATCGGTGGAAAACGTGTCGCGCCACTGTCGCGCCTTTGTCGGAAAATGTCGGTAACTGGGCCGAATCCAACAGCGACGGTCCCGGATTGCGACATGCCGCCCCTGAATGTGACCGGAATGCGACCGTCTCCCGACAGCTGGCAGACACCTTTTCCACCCTATCCGAGCCGCCAAAAATGTGCGATAACCCGTTATCCAAAAATGACTTACCGGGTAGCCACCGGTCCTGGGAACGGATTCTCCTCGCGTTGCTACTACTACTACTGATTTAAGAATCTATCTAAGTAAGAAGCCGCCATGAAAATCACCGTCGACCGCACCCAGATGTTGTCCGCCTTCACCGTGGCGGCCGCTGTCGTTCCCACTCGCACCCCAAAGGCGATCCTGCAGAACGTCAAGATGGAGGCGACGTCGGAAGGCGTGTGCTTGATGGCGACCGATCTTGAAATCGGCGTCCGCGTCCAGATGCCCGACGTCAAAGTCGACGTGCCCGGCAGCTGCCTGCTGCCCGTCCAGCGGTTCATGAACATCATCCGCGAGTCGATCGACAGCCAACTGCGGATCTCCTCGGACAATCAAGCCACCATCGTTCGCGGCGAACGCAGCCAGTTCCGCCTGTCGTCGCCCAACGTCGATGAATTCGCCTCGCTGGTCGCGGTTCGCGAGGAACGTTACCATCAGGTCACCGGACGACTGTTCTCGGAACTGTTGCAGCGCACCGCGTTCGCCGCCGACTCGGAAAGCAGCCGCTACGCGCTGGCGGGCGTGCTGATGGAATTCAAGCCCGAAGCGTTGATCGCCGTCGGCACCGACGGCCGGCGACTCGCGAAAATGGAAGGACCGGCAACCGTTTCGGGCGGCCACGACTCGCACGAAGCCACCACCATCGTTCCAACCCGCGCAGTCTCCCTGATGATGCGGGCGTTCGCGAACCCGGACGCCGACATTCGCATCACCGCCCGCAACAACGATATTCTTGTGCAGGATTCGCGCGTCACCGTGTTCGCGCGACTGGTCGAAGGCCGCTTTCCCCGCTGGCGCGATGTCTTCCCGCAACGCCCCGACGCCCAAAAAATCCAACTGACCGTCGGGCCGCTGTTCAACGCCCTCCGGCAAGCGGCGGTCGTGGTCAGCGAAGAAAGCCGCGGCGTGCAATTCGCCTTCGAACAAGGCAACCTGGTCCTCAGCGCCGCGACGGCGGAAGTCGGCGATTCGCGAGTGGAACTGCCGGTCGCCTACGACGGTCCCCCCCTCTCTATTTCGCTCGACCCACGCTACGTCAGCGATTTCCTCAAAGTGCTGGAACCGGAACGCAACATTACGCTCGAACTGGACGGCAGCGACTCGGCCGCCCTCTTCCTCACCGAAGATGGCTACGGGTACGTCGTGATGCCAATGGCCCGTGATCGATAACGCGAGATCGATAACGCGAGATCGATACGCGTGGTCGATAACGCGAGATCGATGCGTGTGATCGATGCGAGTGGTCGCTAACGCAAGGACGTGGATGGCGCGGTGCATGAACGCGAAACGGTCGAAGCCGAAGAATGCCGGGTGGAGCAAGCAAGCCCGCGAGCTTCACGAGGCGGACGAAGAGCTGCAGGTGGTGCAACGCCACTTCGAAGAGCAGGCTTGGAGGCCGACGGAAGCGAAGCCGTTTCGTTCACTGATCGCCAACCTGATGGTGGCGCGGGGTTACGCCCGACAACAGGAGGCGAACGCGGTGGCGGACGCCTGGGCGGCGGCCGCCGGACCGGCGGCGGCCAGCCGATCGCGGGCCGGCAAGGTGTTCCGTGGCGTGCTCAGCGTGTTCGTCGACGACGCGACGCTGATGCAGGAGTTGACTTTTAGGAAGCGGAAACTTGTGGAAGAGCTCGCCCAGCGCCTGCCCGACCACAGGATTCGCGATGTGCGTTTCAAAGCGGACTCGCAACGACGCGGGTCATAAGCGAAGCGGGTGAATACTGTCTATGGCTGAAGAACAACGTCCTGGGGATATCCAACCTTCCGTTCCCGAACAGACTCCGCCGGTTCCCAAACGCGGCGAGGCCGACTACGGCGCGAGCGACCTCCAGCACCTGTCCGACCTGGAACACGTGCGGGAACGTCCCGCGATGTACATCGGCGATATCGGCGTCCGCGGCCTGCATCATCTCGTCTACGAAGTCGTCGATAACTCGATCGACGAAGCGATGGCCGGGTACGCCCGCAACATCCGCGTCACCGTGAACACAGAAGGGTCGGTCACCGTCGAGGACGACGGCCGCGGCATTCCCGTCGACCGCCACGAACAGCTATCCCAGGAAATGGGCCGCGAAGTTTCGGCGCTGGAAGGCGTCATGTGCGTGCTCAAGTTCGGCGGCAAATTCGAAAAGGGCGCCTACCAGACGACCGGCGGTCTACACGGAGTCGGCGTCACCGTGGTCAACTTCCTCTCGCAGTGGTGCGAGGTCGAAGTTTGCCGCGGCGGCCATGTCTATCAGCAGGAGTACGAACGCGGCGTTCCCCAAGGACCCGTCCGTCGAGTCGGCTCGACGACCCGCAACGGCACCAAGACGACCTTCAAACCCGATCCGTCGATCTTCCAGAACACCAAATTCCAATTCGACGTCCTCAACAAACGGCTGCAGGAACTGGCGTTCCTCAATAGCGGCGTGCGGATCACCTTCCACGACCAACGCAACAACGAGGGGGCCGAGTTTTTCTATCAACGCGGCATCCTCGACTTCGTGGAACATTTGAACCGGGCCAGCGAGCCGATCCATGCGGATGTCATCTATCTGGCGGGCGATTCGGAAGGCATGCAGTACGAAATCGCCGTGCAGTACTCGGCTGAATACACCGAGAACCTGCATTCCTACGTGAACAACATCCACACGGTGGAAGGCGGCACGCACGTGTCGGGCTTCCGCTCCGCCCTCACCCGTACGCTGAACAGCTACGGCAAAAAGGAGGACATGTTCAAGGATCTCGTCCCCACTGGCGACGACTTCCGCGAAGGCTTGACCTGCGTGATCTCCGTTCGCGTGCCCAATCCGCAGTTCGAAGGCCAAACCAAAACCAAGCTCGGCAATAGCGACGCCGAACGCATCATCGCCACCGCCGTCAACGAAAAGCTCGCGCGGTACCTCGAAGAAAATCCCAAATCGACGAAGGCCATCCTGCGCAAGGCGCTCGTCGCCGCCGAAGCCCGCGTCGCCGCCCGCAAGGCGAAGGAATTGGTCCAGCAACGCAAGGGAGCCCTCAGCGGCGGCGGCTTGCCCGGAAAACTCCGCGATTGCATCAGCCGCGACGTCGCCAAAT
>JBIKVL010000869.1:0-2800 GCA_044356875.1 Pirellulaceae bacterium
ACCGTTCGACGGCGAACAGCGGTCTGCGGGGTTTGCCGCTTCGACTGCGGAACACCGGCAGCGGACCACGGAGTGGTCCGCGACGATGGCCCCGCGTTCGTTGACATCCGTCGTTGGATCGCCAGCCGCCGCTTCGTCAGCGGACTGGGCCAAAGTCACGGCCAATGTTTGCCGAGCGTCTTGAGCTGGAGTTCCCGCAGTTGGCCGATGCCGCGTTTAGCTAGCGCTAGAAGTTCGGCCAGTTCCTCGTCGCTGAAGGTCGCCTCTTCGCCGGTGCCTTGGATTTCGACGAACCGCCCGTTGCCCGTCATGACGACGTTCATGTCCACGTCCGCCGCGACGTCTTGTTCGTAGTCCAAATCCAACACCGCGCGGCCCTCCACCATTCCCACGCTGATCGCCGCCACCGTGTCGCGGAGAGGCCAGCGTTGCGGATCGGGAAGCAGCGCCTTCACGCTGCGAACCGCGTCACACAACGCTAGGAAGCCGCCCGTGATGCTGGCGGTCCGAGTGCCTCCATCCGCCTGCAACACGTCGCAATCGACCGTGATGAGCCGTTCCCCCAACGCCTCCAAATCGACCACAGCGCGGAGACTGCGGCCGATCAAGCGTTGGATTTCGTTGGTCCGGCCATCCACCTTGCCGTCGCGCTCCCGCTTCTTCCGCGGACTCGTGCTGTTGGGCAACATGTTGTACTCGGCCGTTACCCAGCCTTTCCCCTTGCCAGCCAGCCAGGGCGGCACCTGCGGATCGATACTGGCCGTGCAGAGTACCACCGTGTCGCCGGCTCGGTAGAGCACGCTGCCCGGGGAGTGGCGAGTGAAGTTGCGTTGGATCTTGACCGGCCGTATCCGGGGACCGTCCGACGACCAAGGACCAGAGCCGTCATCCACAGGCGTCGCCGCCGAGGCTGCGTTGCCGCCGCGTTTTCCCGCTGCCTTCGCATTCATGGCGTTACACCTTCGCGTCGAGGAGCCAAGCCAACAATCCCTTTTGCGCGTGCATCCGATTCTCGGCCTGCTGGAGCACGGCGCTCTGTGGACCGTCGATGACCACGGCGGCGACTTCCTCGCCGCGATGCGCCGGCAGGCAATGGAGGAAGCACGCGTGGGCGTCCGCCAGTTTCATCAGCGACGCATCGACCTGGTAGTTGGCGAACGCCTTCATCCGCGTCTCGCGTTCCGCTTCCTGGCCCATACTCGTCCAAACGTCGGTATAGACGGCATGGGCGCCGCGGACCGCTTCCCGCGGATCCGTCGATTGTTCCACCTCGAAGCCGGGCTTCACCTGCTTCAACCGCGTCAGGAACGCGTTGTCGAACCGGTAGCCTTCGGGCGACGCGATCGCGAACCGCACCCCCAGCTTCGCGCACGCCACCGCCAAGCTAGCCGCCACGTTGTTGGCGTCGCCAACATACGCCAGCCGACGGTCGCGGAGCGATCCGTGGATTTCGCGGATCGTGAGCAAATCGGCGAGCGCCTGGCAAGGATGAGCGAGATCGGTCAGGCCATTGACGACGGGTTGCTTCGAGTAGCTGGCCAATTCCTCGACGTCTTGATGGCGAAACGCGCGCACCACGATGACGTCGACATACGAGCTCAACACGCGGGCGAAGTCCGCCGTCGGCTCGCGTTTCCCCCAGCCGACGTCGGCGCCGAGGAACAAGGTGTTTCCGCCGAGATGCATCATGGCCGTCTCGAAGCTGACCCGAGTCCGCAACGATGGCTTCTCGAACAGCAACGCCATCACGCGGCCCGGGAGCAACGATTGGCGGACGCCGCGTTGATAGTTCACCTTCAACTGCGAAGACAACTCCAAAACCCGCTCGACTTCCTCATCCGAAAGCTCGAACAGATCCAATAGGTGTCGCGTCATGGTGTCCCTTTCACGCGGCTTAAGCGGCCAAGTCGCGGATCGCGTTCGCGAGGATCTCGCAGCCTTCCTCAGCCTGTTCCAGTGTCAAGTTCAAGGCGGGTAGCAAGCGGATCACTCGACCTTGGGTGCAATTGATCAGAAGCCGTTGTTCGAGGCAGCGTTTGACAACCGGCGCGCCTTCGACGGACAGTTCGATACCAATCATCACGCCACAGGCCCGCACTTCGCGGATGATGTCGCACTCTTGCCGCAGCGCTTCGAAGCGGTCGCGGAACAGGCGTTCCAGTTGATTGGCGCCTTCGAGCAGTCCTTGTTGCTCGATCGCCTCCAGAGTCGCAATGCCGGCCCGCGAGGCGATCGGATTTCCCCCGAACGTCGCCGCGTGCATCCCAGGCCGGAGGCTCTGAGCCACTTCGGGACGGGCCAACATGGCGCCGCCCGCGATGCCGCCACAGAGCGACTTCGCCAGCGTCATGATGTCGGGCGTGACGCCAAAGCGTTGGTAGCTGAACCAATGGCCGGTTCGACCGCAGCCGGTTTGCACTTCGTCGAAGATGAGCAACAGGCCATGCTGGTCGCACAACCGTCGTAGGCCGGCGAGGAATTCGCGGGGAGGAATCCGCACGCCGCCCTCGCCCTGTATCGGCTCGATCATGATCGCGGCCGTCTCGTTGTCGACAAGCCGAGTGACCGCTTCGAGATCGTTCCACGGACAGTAAACAAAACCGGCAACCAGCGGCCCGAGCCCTTCGTGGTACTTGGGCTGGGCGGTCGCGGTCAGCGCGCCGAGCGTCCGGCCGTGGAAACCGCCTTCGAACGTGATGATCTTGTGTTTGCCGGGCGGCGAATGCAGCCGCGCCAGCTTGATCGCCGCCTCGTTCGCTTCCGCTCCGGAATTGCAGAAAAACACTTGGCCGCCGAAGCT
>JBIKVL010000871.1:0-2798 GCA_044356875.1 Pirellulaceae bacterium
CACGCCGCCCGCCGACAAACGCGTCACGCACGCTTCCAAGTGCTCGCGAATGTCGCGTCGCGCCGGAACCACCGGCGCCGCCGGCCAGCCGAAGTTGTCGCGCAGCGCGGCGCCGGCCAACATCGCGAGCGTGGTCTCGTCCAACAAGGGACAGGGCAGATCCGCTAAGGCTCGCTCCGTGTTGGTCCGATCGAACAACGGGTCGTCCCGCCAATACGAGCGGTAAACATCCATCTGCCGACGAGCCGCTTGCCATTGTTCGATTAGCGAAGTCGATTCGGGGGCGCTCGCCAAACCGCGCCGCGTCGCGGTCGCCGGCCGCGTCGCCAACGCCTGTTCGAAAACATCGTGAATCATCGCCACCGTCACTGGCCGCGTGGCCGTCAAATGGTAGGTCTGGCCCAGGCACGACGGAGAAGACAGCAGCTTCGCGATCGCCGCCGCCACCCAATCGACCGGTACCAAATCCTTGCGTTCGTCGCCACGCAATCCCAACAATTCAAGAAAACGGAGGCCGGCCGCGCGGCCCTGTTCGAGCACCCCAAGCGCCTCGCTGGCCACTCGCAAAGGCGTGTAAAAACCGTGATAGGTTGAACTGTACCCCGTCCGCGAATCGCCCACGATGATCGAGGGTCGATAGATCGTCAGCGAGTCCAGATGCCGAGCCGCGCGCAGCCGTCGCTCGGCTTCGCACTTCGACTCCTCGTACACGTTGCCAAACGCCTGCCCCACGTCCCCTTCGGTCTCGAGCACTCGGCCAGTCCGCTGGCCCGCCACATACGCCGTGGAAACCGCATGGAATTCGCGAATCCCCAATCGCTCGCACTCGGCGAGCATCCCCGATGTCGCCTCCACGTTGCTCTTCCACGGCTCGCCCGTCTCGTCATCCGCGACAAACTTCAACGAAGCCGCCGAATGCAGCACCCGCGAACAGTTCGCCGCCAACCAACGCCGGTCCCCATCGCTTATCTGCAACCCCGCGCCATCCAGTCCGCCTTCCACAATCACCGGCCGCGGCAAGAAACGCCCCAAGAGCCGCTCCCAGCGCGCGAGAATCGTTTCCACGCGGTCCGCCGCCGCCGCCATCCGCTGCCCCCGCACCAGCACCGCGACCGGCACATGCCGAACAAGCAGTTCGTACAGCAGATAACGCCCGAGCAATCCAGTCGCGCCGGTGAGAAGGATGTGCATTGGGTTTCAGGTTTCAGGTTGCTAGTTGCCAGTTGCTAGTTGCTAGTTGCTAGTTGCCAGTTGCCAGTTGCCAGTTGCCAGTTGCTAGTTGCAGGTTGCCAGTTGCCAGTTGCCAGTTGCCAGTTGCCAGTTGCCAGTTGCTAGTTGCTAGTTGCTAGTTGCTAGTTGCTAGTTGCTAGTTGCTAGTTGCGGATTTCAGGTTGCTTGACGGTTGCGGAGGTTGTGGGTGGTACCGGCGGCGGCGCGTGTTAGGTTTTACGCTCGCCTTCCTTCCGTGTCTTTCCGTGTTGGTCCGTGGCCAAAAAAACTCTACGGTTCGCGGAACACGAACCGTTCGATCGCCGTGGCGCGGCCTGTGTCGGCATCGATCGTCACAATCGCGCCGTTGATCCGCACGTCGCCCGTGGCGACTTCGAACTCCGCAGGCACGAACGTGAGCGTCGTTTCACGAACACGGTCGATCCGCCGTCCCAAGATGCTGTCATGCGGTCCGGTCATTCCCACATCGCATTGGAACGCGGTTCCACCCGGAAGAATCTGCTCGTCCGCCGTCGGGACATGCGTGTGCGTGCCGAGCACGGCGGTGACGCGACCATCGAGAATCCGGCCCATCAGTTGTTTGTCGCTGGTCGCTTCGGCATGGAAGTCGACCACTCGCACCTTCACCTCGGCGGGGATCTCCCTTAGCACCCGTTCGGCGCAGGTGAATGGGCAATCGCAGGGCCGCATGAAGACGCGACCGAGCAAGCTGACCACGGCGATCGACACGCCGCTCGCGGATGGAACGACGGTCCACGGGCGGCCGGGAGCCGCGTCGGGAAAATTCGCTGGCCGCACCACGCGGGGCTGCTCGCGTAGCACGGGGTAGATTTCCCGGCGCCGGTAGATGTGGTCCCCCAGAGTAATGCAGTCGATGCCGGCGGCGATGAGATCGAAGTAGATCGACGGGGTGATGCCCGAGCCGTCGGCGGAATTCTCCGCGTTGGCGATCACCGCGTCCAACCGCTCGGCGACGCGGATTTCCCGCAGGTGGCGCTGCAAGACCTTTCGCCCGGGACGGCCCACGATGTCGCCGATCATGAGCAGTCGCATCGCCGCTACCGCGCCACTTCCGTGAAACGCGACTCCCGCACCACCGTGATCTTGATTTCGCCCGGATACGTCAATTGCTCCTCGAACGCCTTGGCGATGTCGCGAGCGATCTTGGCCGCCTTCGCATCGTCGGTGTCCCGGGAACTGGCGAGCACCCGCAGTTCACGACCCGCCTGGATCGCGAACGCCTGTTCGACGCCTGGAAAACCGAGCGCGATCGATTCCAGCTCTTCCATGCGTTTGACATAGCGTTCGAGCGACTCGCGGCGGGCACCGGGCCGCGACGCGCTGCAGGCATCGGCCG
The DNA here is from genome assembly GCA_044356875.1 of Pirellulaceae bacterium. Lineage (GTDB taxonomy): Bacteria > Planctomycetota > Planctomycetia > Pirellulales > Pirellulaceae > CAIXSC01. The sequence goes on from JBIKVL010000871.1 coordinate 2,588, forward strand.
TCGCGACGAGCACCGTGTACGGGTGCTTCGTCGTGATGTCGTCATGGTGGCCGGCGGCCGCGTGGACCACATCCTCGCGTTCACCATGCCGCTTCAGCAAGTCGGCGCCGATCTTCGGATGGCCGCCTTCCAGGTCGTGGTCGGCCGCCTTGCCGATATCGTGCAGCAGCCCGCAGCGGCGCGCGATCTGGCCGTTCAAACCCACCATCTC
>JBIKVL010000870.1:0-2798 GCA_044356875.1 Pirellulaceae bacterium
TCGGGAAGTTACGGACGCCGACCGAAGCCCGAGAAGCGCAGTCGCCGAAGTGGAAAAGGCGACGCGGGTCGTTTCGCACGGCAAGTCCACGTATCGCGGAAGGGAAAAATAAGGGGCTCAGGGTCTCAAAGAACGCCCCCTGTCCCTCTTTCTTTTCGTCCCCTTTTTTCTTTTCCGGGGAAAGCCGCACGGGCGTATGCGTCGAATGGGACGCCGCAACGTTATGAAATGAGACAAAATCGCGCAGCATGCGGTATTTTGCCGCGCACCCCGTCCTGTAGACTTAACCGCTTTCGGTGACGGAGTTTCCTGACGAGTCACGCATCCTGTGACGCCTGGGAATAGGTCGGGTTGCTCCGACGTGGGAACACGCGAGCGACTCCCATCATTCGTTTTCGAGAAAGGACTGGACTATGCCGCCTTGGCTGCACAACGTCTCGCATCCTCGCGTATCGCGCAGGTACGCACTCCAGGCCGGCGCGATCGGGTTGCTCGGCCTTGGAATGAATCATGTGGCCGGGTTGCGAGCGATGGCGTCCGAAGGAAACGGCGAAATTCCGCGGCGTCAGAAGTCGGTCATCTACATCTTTCTTTCCGGCGGACTCGCTCAGCACGACAGCTTCGACCCCAAGCCTCAGGCGCCCGACACGATCCGCGGCGAGTTCGCCCCGATCGCCACGCGAACTCCGGGGATTCAGATTTGCGAGCATCTACCGCTGCTGGCCGCGTGCAGCGACAAATGGGCGCTCGTGCGGTCGCTGACGCATCCGTACAACGAACACTCGATCGGACATCACGTCATGTTGACGGGGCGGACGGCGACTCCCGTCGGATTTGATCCCAACCGCCCGACGACTCGCGATTTTCCATCGTTGGCGGCAGTCGCGAATCGAGTGCTTCCGCCGCGAAACAATCTGCCTCCCGCCGCCGTGCTTCCCGAAAAGCTCATTCACGTCACGGGGCGCACCATTCCGGGGCAGTTTGCGGGCGAAATGGGAGAAAGCTCGACGCCCTGGTTTATCGAGGCCAGCCGTTACCGAGATGCGAACTACACACACGGTGCGTTTCCCGAATATGGATTCCAGCGGCAGCGCGGCAAAGCGACCCTCGAAAACTACCGCTACGAAGCGCCTCGCCTCGAACTGCCGCAAGGCGTCACGCGCGACCAGTTTCTCGATCGACGTGCGCTATTGGCGTCGTTCGAATCGCAACGGCGCACGCTTGACGCCGGACCGCGTGTGCGGGAACTCGACCGGCACCGGCAGGCGGTGGTCTCCATGCTGCTGGATGGTTCCGTTCAGAAATCGCTCGACGTGCATGCCGCGGAGGATCGGCTGCAAGATCGTTACGGACGCAACTCTTTCGGTTGGTCGCTGTTGATGGCGCGGCAACTGGTGGAAGCGGGCGTGAGCTTGGTGCAGGTCAATCTGGGCAATGACGAGTCTTGGGACACGCACGAGGCAGCGTTCCGCAACCTGCGCGAGTACCTGTTGCCGCCCACCGATCGGGCGGTGTCGGCGTTGATCGGCGATCTGGCTGACCGTGGAATGCTGGATGACGTGCTGATCGTGATGGCCGGTGAGTTCGGTCGGACGCCCAAAGTCTTCACATTTCCCGGCGCCGAAACGAAACTACCCGGCCGCGATCACTGGGGGGCTGTGCAGACCGTGTTCTTCGCGGGTGGCGGCGTGCGTGGCGGGACAGTGATTGGCGCCTCGGACGCTCAAGGCGGCTATCCCCAAGCCGATCCGCAGACGCCGGAGAACATGGCAGCCACGATTTACCAAGCGCTGGGGCTGCCACGAACGCTCGCCTGGAAGGATCGGTCGGACCGCCCACATCAGGTTTATCATGGCGTTCCGATCCCAGGGTTGACCTAACACATTTTTTTCCACTCCATGCAAGCGAGCCTGCCATGGCGCACCTGCTCGAATCGCAAACCGTGTCGCATCGTGAAGGCACGTCTCGCCGGGAATTCCTCAGAAACAGCGGCCACGCGCTGGGAGCGTTACAGGTCGGCGGCTGGTCGTTGCTCGCCAGCGGCGTGAATTCGGGCCGACTCGACGCGGGCGAAGCGAGTGGCCGGCGTCCGTCCGGGCGGGCGAAGTCCGTGATTCTGTTCAATCTGCTGGGCGGCCCCAGCCAGTTGGACATGTTCGACATGAAGCCGACAGCGCCGGCCGAGGTCCGCGGTGAATTCACGTCGATCCAGACCTCGCTTCCGGGGCTACGCATCTGCGAGCACATGCCCAAGATCGCTCGCCTCATGCACAAGGCGGCGCTGATTCGCACGGTCACGCATGGCTACAACGCCCACAACCCGCTCAACATCATGACGGGTTGGAGTCTTGGGAATCCGGCGGCGCTGAGGCCCGATCCGAATGATCCGCCTGACATCGGCGCCGTGTGCCAGTACTTGGGACTGGGACCGGACGACATGCCGGGTGCGGTTTGCCTGCCGTGCTATCCGGGATGGGGCGAGAGCAGCATGTACCCCGGAATTCGACGCCCCGGTCCTTACGGGGGCTTTCTAGGCAGCCAGTACGATCCCTTGTTTAGCCAGTGCGAACCGACCTTCGATCGGAAGCCCGACCGTCCTTTTTACGGCACCGCCGTCGCACTGGGCGAACCGAAACCGCCGGGCGCCGAGGCGGTCCCCGGCTTGACCGTCGATCGACTCAACCAGCAACGCGAACTGCTGCTCAAACTGGACGGCGCGTTCGCGGGCGTCGCGACATCCCCATCGATGCAACGGCTCAATAAGTTCAAAGACATGGCCTTTCGCGTGCTCAGCGCTG
>JBIKVL010000872.1:0-2796 GCA_044356875.1 Pirellulaceae bacterium
GGTCTCCTTGGCACTCGGCGGCGCCTGTTCGGCGCTCCACTTGTCCCACATCGCCTGCAACTTTTTCGCGTCTTCCGGACGAGCGGCGGCGAGGTCCTTGGTTTCCGCGAAGTCGGCCGCCAAGTCGTACAGTTCCGGCTTACCGCTGCCGCCGCGGGACATGACGAGCTTCAGGTCGCCATGGCGAATCGCCCACTGCTCGCCGAACCGCCAGTACATCGTTTCATGCGGCCGCGACTTGTTCGCCCCGGTCAGGAACGGCGCCAAGTCGACGCCATCCAGCTTGTCAGACTCGGCGATCTTGCCACCAGCGGCCGCCACCATCGTTGGCAACACATCGAGGTTGAAGACCGGCTGGTCGTAGGTGACGCCCGCCGGCCAGTGGCGTTTCCACTGCGATAGGAACGGCACTCGCGGCCCGCCTTCGTAGGTCGTCATCTTGAAACCGCGCAAACCTCCATTTTGCGAGGTGGTACTCAGCGTCGGTCCACCGTTGTCGGCGATGTAGAAGACGAGCGTGTTCTCTTCCTGCCCCAGATCGCGGATCTTCGCCATCACTCGGCCAACCGCGTCATCTTGCGCGGACAGCATGGCGGCGAACAACCGTCGCTTTTCATTCTCGATGGCCGGAAAACGATCGAGATACTTCTTCGGCGCTTGCAGCGGCGCGTGCTGCGCGTTGAAAGGCAGATAGAGAAACCACGGCTTGTTCTTGTTCCGTTCCAGCCAATCCACCGACCGCTCGGCATAGGCGTCGGTGGTGTAGAAATCGTCGTCGGCGATCTGCCGCACTTCGTCGGAGATCCGCGAATCGATGAAGTTCGTTGGGTGGAAGAACGGAGTATTGGCGAGCGTCCCGAAGAACTCGTCGAAGCCCCGCTTCGTCGGCCGATACTCGGCGCTCATCCCGAGATGCCATTTGCCCACACAGCAGGTCGCGTAGCCCAGGTCTTTGAGTCGATTGGCCAGCGTGACTTGATCGAGCCGCAAGCCGCTACGGCTGGCGACCGCGTTGTTTTCGTGCCCGAACCGCGTGGGGTACCGACCTGTCATCAAGCCGGCTCGGGACGGACTGCAGTAGGTCGCAGCGACATAGCCTTGCGTGAAACGCACGCCGTGCTTGGCGAGCGAATCGATGTGCGGCGTGGGGATCTGCTTGTTGCCGTACGCGCCTGTTTCCCCCCAGCCCTGGTCGTCGGAGTAGAAGATCACCATGTTCGGCTTGGCGCCCACGTCCCGCTCCGCAGCCGTTGCAACTCGTGGCACGCCCAAAGCCGCAACCGCCGCCAGCATGACGCACAACACAGCGTCTGTCCGTGAAATTCGAAAACGCATTTCCGTCCTCGCTTTATCCAATGAAAGATCTCATCGCGAAAACCGAGCCGCCAAGAATCTGCGACCAGCTCATCCAGTGGCCCGAACCCGGCAGCGATCGACATGCGAGTTCCAATCGCCAACTACGGGAGGCCGCGTTTTGACAAGGCCGGAAGTTTATCCGGCTCGCCAAGTCCAAGCGAGCCCTGCCCCGCGTCCGGATCCGTTCTGATTGACGCGAACAAACGAGCCCTAGAGTTCCAAGCCGAGCTGTACAATCGCACGCGCCGCTCGCCTAAGATCCCACTGGCATGGCAGCACAGATTCGTGATTCGAGATCCGTGTCATCCGTGTCATCCGTGGTAAACCTTGATCCGCCCCAACAGACTCGACGCGGTGTCCCAGACACGTCCTTTCGAAAGGTGCGAAATGGTGACTCAGCGCTATCCGCCAACCCACCTCGACGAGGCACAGGACTCTACTTCATCAGATGCGCCACGGTGGCAATTCAGTATTCGCTCGTTGATGATCGCGACGCTGGCCGTCTCGCTGGCCATGGCGGCGATCGTGCCGCTGTCGGCCGTCAATCTAAGAGCTTTTGCGGTGGGCGGAGCGATGCTCGCGGTCGCTGGGGGCGTCTTGATCGCCAATTCCATGGGTTGGCTGGCCCGCTGCCAGTCGCCCCGGTCACGCCCGCGCTGGTTGGCGACCGGCTGGCTTATGTTTGCCGTTTCCCTTGGCTGCCCTGCCGCGAAGGGGTGCAACAACGAGTCCATTTATGGGATCGAGTTCGCAACGGGACTCGCGGTAGCCCAGGGCGAGTACATGCATAGAATCGCCGTGGTTCATGAGGCGCGCGTTGAAGCCTGGGACAAGTTCAAAACGCAGCCACAATCCACCATCGGCTTCGCCTTTCTGTACTCGACGACCAATGCGGCCAACTTCATCGCCCTGTTCTCGCCGCTGCTCTGGCTGCGGTGGCGTCAACGACGCTGGGAGGGGCTCCGCTGGATCGTCTTAGCCGGCCTGTGTATCTCCCTGTCTTTCTCATGGGATAACACGGGGGGATTGCGAGTCGGTTATTACCTCTGGTGCGGGAGTTTTCTTGTCTTGGCCAATCTCTGGAAGCTGTCTTGGAGGGACCAAGCCAAACTCTGGTTGGCGTGCGCATGCTTCGCTGGAATCTTTTTTTTGCCCTCCCTCTTCCGCTCCTATTAAAGGCACGCCACCCATGCCGCCAACATGATGTGGACGGCAACCATCGCCGAACTGGAAACTGGAAGGGCTTTGATCGTGGCGGCCGAAACTCGCCGCGCTGGACAACGGTTGCTTGCCGCCCCCGCCTGTCAGTAGAATCTGAAATCCTGCCCCAACAACCCGTGCAAGGGTCCCCGCCGTGCGTTCGCCCTTCCCGAATCAGCCACCGTCGTCGCCACAAGCCACCGATCATGGCTCCAGAGTGGTCCTGCCAGCCGCTCTTCC
>JBIKVL010000874.1:0-2795 GCA_044356875.1 Pirellulaceae bacterium
TCGATCCGTCCATCGCCATTCAGGTCGCCCGCCGCGAGGTCCTCGATCGCCACGCTGCCCGGGTCGACGACGGTGCGACGCCATGCCGAGCCCTTAGCGTCCTGCGGATCGTACACGCGGAGCCCGCGGCGATTCTCCGGGCTCTGATCGTCACGCACGCCGATCAGCAGTTCCTCTTCGGGATCGCTATCGAGGTTGGCGCAAACGACGCCATGTCCCCAGAGAAGTTTGTCGTCGAGCACTTGGCGGCGCCAGAGCCAATCGCCGGCCGCCGGCCGCGGTCCTTCAGGACGGGTATAGACGACGACCTGCGAGCCGTGCCACGGTTCGATCGTCGCGATGTAATCGCCTTGGGCGAGTTGCCCGCGTTTGATTTCGCTGGCGCCTCGATTGGGCGATGTTTCCTGGTTTCCGGTGCCGATCCGCGTCCGCCTCCAAGGGCTTGCGCCAAGCGCCGCGTTGCCCGGCCGTTCCAGCAGATGAACGCCCTCGAAGCTGACCACCAACAGTTCCGTGCGGCCGTCCCCATCGATGTCGGTCGGCGCGATGTTGTGCGAGACGTGCAAGGCGTCGTCCAGCACATGGGGTTGCCAAGGGCCTTTCACCGGATCGGCGGGAATGGAATAGGCGAGCAGTCGCACGCCCTTTTCCTGGAACAGCGGCCGCGTCGTGCCACGACCCATGAGCGGCGAGACAATCAGTTCGGGACGCGAGTCGCCATCCAGATCGGCGAACTGCATGCGATGCACAGTCGGCTCTTCGCCGATCGGATACAGATTCCACGGCTTGCCCGGCGCTTCGCCCCGGCGAATCCACTGGATCGTGCCGCCCGTGTTCGTGTCGAACGGCCGCCAATCGGCGCCCACGGCGAAGTCCCACTGGCCGTCGCCGTCGATGTCGGCCGGCGCGAAACAAACGTTGTCTTTTTTCGTCTGTCCCGGCACGGTCAAAATATGTTCGTTCCAATTCGGATTTTCCAGCCACAAAATCCGATCCGAATCGACGATCGCGATGTCTAATCGTTTGTCGCCGTTCATGTCGAGCAGTCGGACGGCGTACCCGACGGTCAGCCGGGTCGCCAGTTCCTGGTCGCGGAGCACGATTTCTTCCGCCGCGACGCGGGCCGGTAAGAAGCCGCCGCCGCACGCCAAGACGGCGAGCACGACGGCGAGCGCGCCGGCGGAGGCCAGGACGGCCGTGAAGGGATGTGGGTCGCGACGGGTACGGGAAGACGGTTGAACCGAGCGGAAGTGGTTCTGGGGGTGGTTCAGGTCATTCATGGAAACTACGCCGTTGGGGTTGGAAAGCAGGTGGCGGGACGGCATTTTTGACGAAAACCAAGAGTGACACCAGGAATTGATGGGAAAAAGATTCCTGGCGCCTTTTGTCCGGTTGGGCCGGGAAAGTATTTTATTCCGGGGTAGGCGCGGGGAGAGACGTGAGGGCGGCATCTTCCATCGCGCGGACGACTGATCAAGGAAAGCGTGAATTTATGACGGAATACGACTTCGCCAGTGGTTCGGGGGAGCGACCGCAATCGACGGTGCCGCGGGAGCCGTTCCACATTCGGTTCGCCGATCGCGTGAATCGCTTGCCGCCGTACCTGTTCGGCCGAATTAACGCTTTGTTGTACCAAAAACGGCGGTCGGGCCTGGACGTGATCGACATGGGAATGGGGAATCCCTCCGATCCGCCCCAGGATATCGTCATCGAGAAACTGACCGAGGCGGCCCACGATCCGGACAACCACGGTTACAGCAAGTCCAACGGCATTTTGAATTTACGGCGGGAGGTCGGGGCCAAGTACCTGAAAAAGTACGGCGTGCGGCTCGACCCGGACGCGCAGGTCATCACCTGCTTGGGCTCGAAGGAGGGCTTCAGCCACCTGTGCTTGGCGTTGATGGGCCCCGGCGACAACGCGATCATCCCGGCGCCGTATTTTCCCGCCCACATGTATGCCGTCGCGCTCGCCTCGGGGAACGCGATCGCCCTCGAAGTGGCGGACCAGGACAAGTTCCTGTCGAATATCGCCTACACCTGCCAGCATCTGTACCCGGCCCCGAAGCTGCTGGTCGTGAACTACCCGCACAATCCGTCGACGGTGACGGTGCAGCCCGACTTCTACGTCGAAGTCGTCAAACTGGCCCGGCGGTATGGGTTCATGGTCATCAGCGATTTCGCGTACGCCGACGTGGCGTTCGACGGCTATCAGCCGCCGAGTTTCCTGTCGGCGCCAGGCGCGTTGGAGGTGGGCGTCGAGTTCACGACGATGAGCAAGGGGTACAACATGGCCGGCTGGCGTGTTGGCTTCTGCTGCGGCAACGCGGAGATGGTGCGGGCGCTTGGCACGATCAAGGGGTACTACGATTACGGCATGTTCCAAGCGATCCAGATCGCCGCGATTGTGGCTCTGCGGCATACGGACGCCGCCGTCGAGGCTCAGTCCCGGATTTACGAAGGCCGCCGCGACGTGCTGATCGAAGGGCTGCGTCGGCTGGGTTGGACGATGGACGTGCCGCGGGCCGGCATGTTCGTCTGGGCGAAGATTCCCGAGCCCTGGTCGAGCCGCATGAGCACGATGGATTTCGCGATGATGTTGCTCGAACACGGCAACGTGGCGGTGAGTCCCGGGAGCGGTTTCGGGCCGGCGGGCGAAGGCTACCTGCGGATCTCGCTGGTGGAAAACGAGAATCGTTTGCGGCAGGCGGTGCGCCAGATCGCGCGGTGTTTGGAACTGAAGGCCCGCGAGCTTGGCTGGGCGACGCCGCCGGCGGCGACTACGCCCGCCAGCGTCT
>JBIKVL010000873.1:0-2795 GCA_044356875.1 Pirellulaceae bacterium
CTGGTGTGGATTGTTCGCAGTCATCAGTAATCATTGACCCCAACGACCGAAAACTTAGCAGCGTCAACACGGACGCCCATCGATCGCGACGTAATCCTTTTTGAATAAGCGAGTTGCGACTAACGTATCGCCAGTGGGAAAGGTGGAGCATGTAGCATGAGCCACCAACTCACCGTTACGCGCGTATTTCACATCGCCCGCAGGCACCATGACCGCAAGCAACTTCGTGACGTGCCAACGACGTTTCGCAGTGGGCTGGCGTTCACCCCTCGAACGCAACCAGGTTGCCAACAAGCAAGGGGGTTCTCAACGGAGAGCGCGAGAGTTCGCGGGCCTAATCTCGGCGGGATGGAAGCAACCCGCGTCCGCGGCGTTCTACGCGGAAAAACCGAGAGCGCAACGCCATGTCGGCCATCTTCGCCAACTCTTTCGCCACTTGCGGATAAATGGCGTCCTGCGAAAACCGAACGTTTCACGCTCACAGCTAACTGCCGTGTCACTCGGCGTTCGAGCAAGTGAAACAGTACACCCGACAGGATTCGAACCTGTAACCCTCGGTTCCGAAGACCGATGCGCTATCCAATTGCGCCACGGGTGCCCAAGTGGAAGAGAATACGGAACTCGCCGCCGGTTTGCAACCGTCCACCCCGTTCACTCGGCAGTCCTGAAAAACAACCGCGTTCCATCCGCCGTCCGCGGTTCGGTTCCGATTCGGTCAGGAGCCCGAGATGTTGGGACGGCCTGCGGGGACACTAGTCCGAGCCGCTCGAACCGCTCGAAGGACGCTCGGTTTCCGCCGCCAGCCATTCCACATACGGCAAGCTCGCCGCGACGATCGGCAGGCCGATCACCTGCGGCACCGAGTACGAGTGATTCTCGCGGATGAACTGCTCGACGGCGGCGAACAGCTCGGCTCGCGTCTTGATCGCACAACGCCACTCCTGCGCCGCTTCCACATCGCCTTGCCAGCGATAGACGCTCGTGATCGGACCATCGATTTGAACGCAGCCCGCCAACCGCGCGGCCACCAGCCCCTCGGCGATCGACCGCGCCTCCTCTTCGGAACTGGCCGTCGTGATGATCTCGACAAACTCGGGCATCGGAGGGCCGCTGGCTACTGAGTCGCCAGCCAGGCCAGTCCGTCTTCGCGGGTGGCGGCGATGTGCCAAAGTTTCTCCGCCTGGATCAGCCGGAGGAGTTCCATGGCGTGCGGCGAGCAGTTCACGACGGCCATCTTGCCTTTTTTCGTGCGGGCGCATTTCCAGAGCCGCATGAAGAGGCCGACGGCCGACGAACCGAAGTAGTCCGAGCTCTTCAGGTCGAGGAGCAGATGGACCGCTTCTTGTTTCTCGAACCAGTTCACGACCTGCTTTCCATCGAGTTCGATTTGGGCGAAATCAAATTCGGTCAGGCACGACCGGGGCGTGACGACCGCCGTACGTCCGTCCAACGAGAAGTCGAAAATGTGGCTCTGCGAGTCCATGAGGTAAACCCTGCGGAAAACACGGGCGGCGACCGCTGGTCGCGATTCAAGCTGGCCAAATGGCGCGACGGGCGCCGATTTCCGATTCCAGAAAACTCGCCGCGTCTTCGCCCTAGCATCATGTTCGATTCGCGCCGCAAATGCAATCATGCTCGCCCCTTCCGTGGTCCGCGCCAGCAGCATTTTCTCGGCCGCTGGCACGTCCTTGTCGGGGAGCGGCTTCGCGGCCAGTGGAAAACCAAACCGGGTTGGCGGACGTAGAAAGGGTGGATACGTTTCGTGGAGGTTGGACGGCGGGAGGATTCCGGGATTCGCCGAAACGACTCGCCGCCGGCCAGCCGTGCATAAGGAGATCCGCCATGTATCTCGATCTCGAACGCGAACACCTCTGCCTGCTCGAACGGCTCGTCGAACAACGGCTGGCCGAAGTCGAGGCCGAGGCTGAAACTCGACGACCGCTCGACGCGGCCGCCACCACCGCGTTGACGGTGGAACGGGAACGCCTGCACCGCATCCTGCATCAACTGCACGAATGCGAGTGCGATGTGTTCGCCTAAAACGACAGCGAGTGGGACGAGTCGCCAGCAAAAGGCCTGCAAGCGTCCCAAGCGGCGGGGCGAATGACTCGAAGACGGCGAGTCGCCCGGCCGCTGCCGGCCGCTCCATCATGGCGGTTTCTCTATTGTTTCGCCCCCACAGGGCTTATGGAGTTTAGGTTTAGACTGTTTTATAAGGATTCTTGCGATCCCAGGGCGACGCTTCGCGGCTGCGCCGCGCAGCTCCGCAATGGGGCTACCCTGTGAATGCCCCTTCGGGACGATAAGAACGGCGACTCTTTCTTTCAGGAATTTATTATACGGTCGCCCCTCAGCCCCTCGGGGCCTGTCCGGATCTCTGGGCTGGCTTGCCTTGAATCGCCATGTAGGTTGGGACGGGACGCAGCGTGATGCGTCTGCTTGTCGGCGTGTTGCCAGTTTCCCGTGTCCATCTTAAGATCAGGCCGAAACGCCAGCAACAACGTGGCCGCATTTGGAACTGGCGCTGGCATTTTTGAGCCCGCAGCCCGCTGGATAGCCGCTCTGGATGTCGCTCGGAATGTCGCAAAGAATGGCCGGAAACGTTCGGAATTCGACGGACTGGAGCCATTCTTGGAACGTGAACGCAGGCGGCAAGCACGGAGAAAACCATAATGGTCAGGATCGGTATCGTCGGCATCGGCTTCATGGGCTGGATCCATTATTTGGCGTACCAGAAGGTGCCGACTGCGAGGCTGACCGCCATCTGCACCCGCGACCCGAAGAAACTGGCCGGT
>JBIKVL010000875.1:0-2794 GCA_044356875.1 Pirellulaceae bacterium
TTGAAATGGCTGCTGCGTATCTTTATCATCTCGTGATGAATCATCCGTTCGTTGATGGAAATAAACGTGTAGGCTTGGAAGCATCACTGATCTTCTTGGAAATCAATAACGAAAGCTTGATCGCCAATGACGACGAACTCGTTGATCTCGTGCTAAAGACAACTGCCGGCCAAGTCGGAAAACAGGAGATTGCGGCGTTCTTCCGATCTCATTGCAAGTGATGAAGCGGTCCGGAAATGCGTCCGATCGTAGACGAGGCCTTCGAGATTGGTGGTGCGGGAAGGGCCCGATGACGGGCATCCTTCCGGATATTCGCCGTCAGTTATGGATGGAATTTGCACGGCTTCAAGCAATCGACTTTACCAGATTTAGCATTCGTAAAGCATTGCTGAGGAATGAGCGGTCACGCAGGTGGGCATCAGCCAGCAAAGCTTTGGTGTGGTCAACCGAAGCATGCAACAATGACCAATATTCGTCCGATGGCCTTACGTAACCTGCGCATATCAGCCGGTCAGTGATCGAGTCGCCGCTGGATTATCAGAATATCGAACTAGACCCTGCCCGCTGCGGAGGGCAATCCGTCGTTGGCGGGGCGAACGTTCGTGTGGGAAGAATCCTAGGGCACCGCAATCGGTGCGAGCCACCGTTCCGTCTTCGCGGGCCTCGACGGGCAAAATGAATGCCAACGAAGCGACCACGCTCCGCGAGATTCCGGCATTCGGATCATTTCGACGCACGATTTCGTCCTTTTATGGCGCGTTTGTCGTGCGTTTGTTCGCCCCTTCAGGACGACGGACGTGCAGGGTTGGCCGTTTACCCAGGGCGGCGATCCACGGCTGCGCCGTGTCGCTCTGCCCTGGGCTATGGCTGTCGCTGTCCCTTCGGGGCGAGCGTACCGTGGTACCAGCGGCCGCTCAGCAGTTCGACGTGGTAGAGCAGCCAGCTTATGCGTGTGTAGATCGCGTGGCCGCGAGCCCCTTGATGGTATCGCGGGGCGGCGCGATGGTAGTCGACAAGCAGCGTCTCGCCTTCATCGGGCACGCGGCGGCCCGCTTCAAGCCAACTCCAGGCCGACCGCGGCCACCAAGCCGCGGCGCCGCCCAGCGTGTGGTCGGTTTGCAACAGTCGATGCAACCGCGCGTCGGTCCATTGCATGGGAGTCACCGGAACGGGCAACACGAAGTTGGTGCCCGCGATGCCGACTTGCTGGACATAGTCGCCGCGTTTCGCCGTCATCGCGGACCGCAGCGAGAACGGAAAACGAGTCGCGTAGGCGGGCAAGCCCGGCGTCGGCCGATGATAGATGACATGCAGCAGCCGCGAGTATCCCGCCGTATCCCACCCGTAGCGGATCGGCGTGCCAAAGGTGACGATGTCGAGCGCAAGGCGTCGGACCGGCGCATCGGGCTGTTCGAGCAGTTCGCGAACCCGTTCCCATCGCTCGCGGACGCCCCGCGGCACCAGCCGCGACAACCGGTAGGGGCGAGTCGCCGCGAAAAACTCGGACCGCGCCGCCGCGTCGCCCGCCAACAAATTGGTGGCGAGCGCGAGCACATTGCCGCCATGGCTGTGGCCCCATAGGAGCACTCGCGCCCCTTCGGGCCACCTCCCCGCCGCGAGCTCCCCCGCAAGCTCGTCGATCAGCCCGATGGCCCCATCCGCTCGGCCGAGATGATGGTTTTCGCTGGACCAAAAAAACAACTTGGTCGGAACCGCGCGCAGTCCGCGTTCCAAGACGGACGCCACCTCGGGCGTGTAGTTCCCCGAGTCGCGCACGATGCGATCCGCCAACCGCTTTTCACGCGATCGCAACGCCGACGCGGCCTTCGTGGACAGCAGCTCGACAAAGCGATTGAAGCCGACAATATCCACTCCGACGAACGTGCCGTGGACGAGGTAGAGCGCCGCCACGCCGGCCTTCCGCATCGCGGCCCCAGCGTCGGCCATACGCGTTTGCCACAACGGGCTGTCGACCGGCGGCGGGGCGACCGCGTCCAGCCACGCGACATCGACCGTCGGCGGACCGCCGTCGTAGCGTTGATGGCGAAACCGATTGTGGAACGGCACGAGCGGCTCCCGAAACGATCGCGATTCGCCAGGGACCGCATGGACGGTGTTGGCGCCCTTCGATCACAGGTGTGGACGGCCCGCTATCCGAGCAATTCGCGGACGACGCGTCCATGGACGTCGGTCAACCGGAAATCGCGTCCTTGATAGCGATAGGTCAAACGCAGGTGATCGATGCCCAGGCAGTGCAGCATGGTGGCGTGCAGGTCGTGGACATGGACTGGATCGCGCGCGATGTTGTAGGAGAAGTCGTCCGTTTCACCATGCGAGACGCCCGGCTTGATACCGCCGCCGGCCATCCACGCGGTGAAGCACCGCGGATGGTGGTCGCGGCCGTAGTTATCCGCCGTCAATTGCCCCTGGCAGTAAACCGTCCGGCCAAACTCGCCGCCCCATACCACTAGCGTCTCGTCAAGCAGCCCGCGTTCCCGCAGATCGGCCACCAGCGCCGCCGACGGCTGGTCGGTATCCTGGCACTGGCCGCCAATCTGCTTCGGCAAGTTCGTGTGCTGGTCCCAGCCGCGATGGAACAATTGCACAAAACGCACGCCGCGTTCGACCAGCCGGCGCGCGAGAAGGCAGTTGGCGGCGAACGTGCCCGGCTTCTTCGAGTCCGGTCCATAGCGTTGGAACACATGCTCGGGTTCGCGCGACGTGTCCGTCAATTCGGGCACCGATGTCTGCATACGAAACGCCAATTCGTACTGGGCGATCCGCGTGGCGATCT
>JBIKVL010000877.1:0-2790 GCA_044356875.1 Pirellulaceae bacterium
CGCCGAACACGGCCATCTCGATTGGAAAGACATCGTGGAACACCTCCGCGCGACCGTCAGAAGCGAGACGGTCGCGCTGGTCCGCATCGCGGAACTCAACAGCGGCCTGATCAAGCGGGCGCTCGACATCGGCGCCGACGGCGTGGTCGTGCCCTGGATCGAAACGGCCGAGCAACTCAAGCAGGCGATCGCCTACGCCCGATATCCGCTTGAAGGCTTGCGGGGCATCGGCGCCGAGCGGGCGACTTGTTGGGGGCAATGCTTCGTCGAACACACGACCGACGCGAACGAGCATGTCTTGGTCGTGCCGATCCTTGAGACGGTGCGGACGGTCAAGCAGGTGCCGCTCATGAGCCAAGTGGAAGGTTCCGAATTGTTCTTTTTCGGCCCCGCCGATTTTTCCTCGACGGCGGGCGCTCGCGGCCAGTGGGAAGGACCGGGCGTCGCCGAGCAAATCCTGGGAATGAAAGACACGCTGCGCCGCGCCGGCAAGCACTGCGGATTGCTCGCGACGAGCAATGACAATCTGCTGGAACGCCGCCAACAAGGCTTCCGGATGATCGGCGTGGGCGTGGATTCGGGATTGTTGCTGCGGTCATTGCGGGGCGCATTGAGCGTCGTTGGCCGGGACCAACAGCTTCGCGCGTCGCTCACCCCCGATTCGCAATTGAAGACCCATCCGCTTCCCAAGCCGCCCGAGTCGATGCGGCCGGACCGTCCGGAGGTAATGAACGCCGTCGGGTCAGGGCCGAAGGTCGAACTGGCTCGCGGCGTGTCGTTCGAGTGCCTTGTGGGCCAACACAACCGCGCGAAACAATTGACGACCGGCTTTGTGACATTCGCCCCCGGCGCGCAGTTACCGTGCCATAGCCACACCTTTTCCGAATCGATTACGCTGATCAGCGGCTCGGCGGTCATCGAGGTCGAAGGCCGAACCTACACGCTGCGGAAGATGGATAATGTCGTGGTGCCAGCCGGGCGAGCTCATGCCGCGCGAAACGCGTCGACGAACGAGCCGGCCGTGTTCCATATCGCGCTCGCCACCGACACGCCAACGCGGACACTCGTCGACAAGTTTTTCCCGCGTCGAACGATGTCCGATGATTCGACAGGATTCGAGGGAGCTGAGCGAGTCAATCGATTCGCGACCGCCAAGCGTTTCGCCGCCGGACCGAACGCCGAGTTTATCGATTTTTTCAACTCTGACTTGATGCCGGGCCTGGAAATGAGCGGCGGCTACGGCCTGTTTCATCCGACCGGCCGACTGCCCGCGCATGTGCATGACTTTGACGAGTCGATTTGTATCACGTCAGGACAAGCCACTTGCGTCGTTGAAGGACGGCGATACTCGATGGCCGATGGCGCCACCGCATTGCAGCCGCGCGGCCGCGTCCACTATTTCATCAACGAGTCGCCGGGCCCGATGGAGATGCTTTGGGTCTACGCCGGCCCAAAGCCGGAACGGATCGTGGTCGCCGAATCATGCGCGACGGTCGAAGGCAATCCTTGGAGCTGAGCCACACGATGGACGCCTATGTGCCTTTGGGATCGGGAACGGAGTCGGGATCGGGATCGGACCTGCCACGCCGCTTTCGATTGGGCCTGACGGCCGACTTTTTCAACGCCGCCGGCGAGCCCCGTTACCGCGAGATGGGCGAGCGGCTCGCCGCCGCGTATCCACGGATCGAGTTTGTCCGGCTCACGCGTCATGAACCGGAACTCCAGCCCGAACAATTGGTCGGATTGCACGGCATCATGGTGCTGACGCCACGCGTGACCGCCCGCAGTTTGGAACGCGCCGCGGATTTGCTGCTGCTGGCCCGCTTTGGCGTCGGCTACGACTCGGTTGACGTGGCCGCCTGCACCGCTCGCCAAGTGGCCGTAACGATCACGGCTGGCGCCGTGGACCGGCCAGTCGCCGAGGCGACCATCGCATGGCTGCTGGCGTTGACGCATCATGTGCGAATGAAGGATCGGCTGGTGCGCGAGGGCCGTTGGGACGATCGCTCGCGGTACATGGGAATCGAGCTCCGCGAGCGGACTTTGGGGATCGTCGGCTTTGGCGGGATTGGCCGACGCGTGATCGAACTCCTCCGCGGCTTCGACATGCGGCCGCCGTTGGTGTTCGATCCGTTTGTTTCCGCCGAGCAGGTGGCCGCCGTGGGCGGCCGCCTCGTGTCGCTCGACGAATTGCTGCGCGAAGCGGATTTCGTGTCGCTGCATTGTCCACTGAACGATGCGACCCGGGGCTTGATCGGCTCGCGGGAACTGTCGCGCATGAAGCCGACCGCGTTTCTGATCAACACGGCCCGGGGTGGAATCGTGGACGAGGACGCGTTGTGCGCGGCGTTAGCCGAGCGGCGAATCGCGGGCGCGGCGCTCGACTGTTTCAGTGTTGAACCGGTCGCGGCGCCGACGCGGTACGACCACTTCGACAACGTCTTGCTGGCGCCGCACGCGATCGCGTGGACGGAAGAGCTGTTCCGCGACATCGGCCGCATGGCGATCGGCGGAGCGGTCGAGCTGCTCGCCCACCGCCGCCCGCACGGGCTGCTCAACCCCAAGGTCTTAGAGCACCCCGACTTCCAATCGCGTTGGCTACGCGTTGCCAACACGGATGCTGTCGATGGTTAACCACGGATAACGCGGATGGGCACGAATAGGAAGAAGCTCGTTTTTCCTGGCTCCATCCGTTTCATTCGTGCCATCCGTGGTTGATCCTCCCGCCGATGGTATTCGATCCGTTCGTTTCCGCCGAGCAAATGGCCGCCATAACACCGGATTGTCTAA
>JBIKVL010000876.1:0-2790 GCA_044356875.1 Pirellulaceae bacterium
CAGCACCGTCGGTTTGTTCCGATCGCCGCCAGGCGTCCGCGAATCGCGGCAGCTCGTCGGGGTCGGGAAAACGAGACAGCGTCGCGAGGAACAAGATCCGCACACGCTCGTCGACATCCAGCCATGGGGCGGCCAGCGCGGCCGCCAATCCGCCACGCTGGGCCTTCGTCATCGCCGCGAGAAACTGGCCGTTGAGCAACGTCAGTGTTTGAGGAATTCCCGCCGAATAGTCCGCACGAGCGCCGCCCAGCGGCGGAAACCGCAACAGGAAGTCGACCCGCATGGGGTCGGCCAGCGGACCGCCGCCAGCTCCCGGCGGCGGCACGGCCCCCTCGGGAATCATCGTCCCTCCGGCCGCCGCCCCCCGCGGACGCAACATCAACAGCGAATCGTACAGTTGGTCCGCGCTCAGCGGCTTCGGTTCCATCCGCGCGAAGAGCGCGGCGGGCGTCGCCGCGATGACGCTCGACAATTGGTAGGCCCGCGTTCGCGCGAGCACGCGGTACAGTTCCCGGAGATTGAATCCGGTCGCCACGAAGTAATCCGCGAGCGCGTCGAGCACTTCGGGATGGCTCGGCGGATTGCGGGGACCGAGGTCGTCGACCGGTTCGACCAAGCCGCGACCGAACAGTTGCGACCAGACCCGATTGACGGCCGCACGCGCGAGGAACGGGTTGTCCCGCGCGGCCATCCAAACCGCGAGTTGTTCGCGGCGCGTTCCGAGCTCGTCCATGCGGGGCCGCGAGCCGTCCGGGTAGGCCGGGGCGACGACCGCGCCGCTCGTCGGCAAACGCACCTCGCCTTCCGCCACGTCCTCGATCGTCAAGCGGGCCATCCCGGGGCTCTCGCGTGATGGCCGCAGCCGCGCGAAAAACGCCGCATAGCCCCAGAATTCCTCCTGCCGCCATTTGTCGAACGGATGATGGTGGCATTCGGCGCATTCGATCCGCAGGCCGAGGAACACCCGCGCCGTGGCGGCCGCCAACTTTTCCGGTTTCAGCTCCAATGTCGTATAGAACAGGGCAGGGCCAGTCTCCGCGCCGCTGTTCACCACCAGGAACTCGGAGACAAACCGGTCGTACCGAAGGTTCTCCGAGAACCGCGCCCGCAACCAGTTCTGCACGCCGATCGCGTTGGCTAGGTTTTCTCGCGACACCCCGCCAGGAAGCAGAATGTCCCGCCACTGGTTCGCCAAATGCGTCGCATGCCGCGGCGACTCCAGCAGCCGATCGATGGCGCGTTCCCGCTTGTCCGAGGCTTGATCGGCGAGAAAACTCCTCACCTCCGCGACCCGCGGCACGACACCCGTCAGGTCCAGCGTCACGCGGCGTAGGAATTCCGAGTCGCTCGAACGAGCCGTCGGCGCGACCGACTCCCGTTGCCAGCCCGCCTCGATCCAGCCGTCGATCCGCCGGATCAGAGCGTCCCGAGCGGCACTGGCGTCCGCGGCCTCGCTGCCGACTACCGCAGACGACGCGGCCGAATAGGAGGCGATAATCACGACCAACAACGCGGCGAATCGTTTCCACTGCATACAACGTCTCCGCTTTCGTGGCCACAGGCAACGATCAACGGCCGCGAGTCGACCTCAATGCCCCGCGTCGACCCGCCGCTGACGGATTTGATCCAAGGTGACCGCCGTGATGATGATCACTCCGAGAATGATACGCTGCAATTGGTCGATAAGTCCAAGCTGCGTGCAGCCACTGCGAATGACAGCCATCATCGCGGCGCCGGCGAGCGTCCCCAGGACGGCCCCGCGGCCGCCGCTGAGACTGCCGCCGCCGATCACCACCGCCGCGATGATCTCCAGTTCCAACCCGAGGCCCGAAGGCGGATTGCCGGTCGATAACCGCGTGAATTGATAGGCGCCGGCGATGCCGAACAGGCCGCCCGCCAGCGAATAGATCGCCAACTTCATCGGCCCCAAACGCACTCCGCACAGCCGCGCGGCGTTCTCGTTCGACCCGATCGCGAACAGATGGCGGCCAAACACGGAGTAACGCAACAACGCCGCCACGGCGGCGGCCAGCAGCAATGCCAGCCAGACGCCAGTGGGAAAGCCGAACCATAGCGCCGCCGGCGTGTTGCCGTCCAAATCCGCGAGCCATCCCGGGATCTGCGCGAACGACGGCCGGATCGGCACGTTCCCCGAAAGCAGATTGCCAAGCCCCAGAAAGATCGTCATCGTTCCCAACGTGACGACGAACGGCGCGATGCGTAAACCGCTGACCAAAACGCCATTCACCAGCCCCGCCGCCGCTCCGGTGGCGATCGCCAACAGCACCGCCAACGGCGCCGACCAGGACGAATTCGGAACGCCGTCGAGCCACAGCGGATCGACCCGCAACGGCGGTTGGCCGTCGGCGAGCCTCGCCAGCTTCGCGCGAATCGTCACCGACGGATCCCGCACGCCCGGCCGGCTCGCCGCACCAGCCCTGCCACCACTCTTCGTGGAACCGGCCGCGTTCGCGGCGGTGGTACCCGAGGTGGTGGAATTCGCAGTCGCCGAGTTCGCGGCGGTGGCATTCGCGGCAGTGGCATTCGCGGCAGTGGCGGCAAGTTTTGCTTGCAACAGGGCGATCAGGCGCGAGCGGGCGGCGCTCGCGGTCGACTCCAAGGCGGAATGGTCGCCAGCCGCGTTTCCGCGTCGAGCGGCGGCCAGCCGCTTCTCGGCCTCTTCGAGCCGCAGGGAAGCGCCCGCGAAGTTATCGCCATGCAGCGCCCAGTGCGCGACGTCCTCCCGCAAGCCCCATGCCAACGTCGTCGCGCAGAGTGCGAGGGCCGTTC
>JBIKVL010000878.1:0-2789 GCA_044356875.1 Pirellulaceae bacterium
ATGGTCGTGTCGCTCGGCACGGGCGATGATCAATTCGAGGGCCTCGGGCTGACGATCGGTCTGAATGCCACGATCGACGCGGGTGATGGCAACGACGAACTCCTGATCGCCCAATCGAATGTCGGCTACTTCCTCTACGTGTTCCTGGGCGCTGGCGACGATTTGCTAGAGGTCACGGAAAGCGACGCGCGAGCGGCCTACTTGTTTGGCGGCTTGGGCGTCGACGAGCTGGACGTGGACGCTCAGACGCTGGCCGCAGTCGACTTCGTGTTCCGCACCGAGTTTGAAACCTAGCCGCTCGGCGCCTGTTCGCGACTCTCAGATACCTTCGTCATCTCGGTGACGTAGGTAGCCAGGTCGCCAGGTCGCCAGGTCGCCAGGTCGCCAGGTCGCCAGGTCGCCAACGGTTAGCGCTTGACAATCTCGAAGCGGCGTTCAACCGGCATTCGCAAGGTTTGAATCGCCGCTTCCTTTTCGGCGATCAGCGGATCGAATTGCGGAATCTCGACCGCGTTGTTTCCCTGTTCGTGTTTGCGGAACAGAAACAGATAGGTTTCGTTTTGCGGTCGATAGCGGTGGAAGTAGAGCGTGTTCTTTTCGCAAATCGCCTGCCGAAGCGACTCGGCTTGCTTCATGTCGGCAGGATTCTCGAAGCGAACGCCGGCTGCGAACTGGGCGGCCGTCGCGGTCGCGGCCACTTGGCCTTCGACTCGCAGTTCGTAGTCCCCCGCCGCCAATCCGGCTACCCGCAGTGTCGAGTGTTGTTCGACCATGGGGTAACGCTTGCCAGCCGGCGTCACGGTCCCAAAGGTCGCAGGTTGGCGGTTATGGAACACGGGTGGCGATGGGAGCGTCGCCGCTGTCGCTCGAAACGAGATCGCATCGCCCGTTCGTTGCACGTCTTTCACCGCGACGCCGGACGTCGACTTCCCCGCAGTGCCTTCGATTTCGACCGACCAGGGACGATAGGCCGCGTTCAGCCGCGACGCGATCCGCTCGGAAGCCACCGCGTAACCGACTTCGTGCGGATGCAAGCCATTGTCTGTGAAGGTGATGTTCGCGTTCGCGTCCGCGTGGTCGAACAAGTCTTGCAAATCGACGTAGGCCAGACCGCGTTCGCGAGCGACTTTAGCGAGCGTTTCGCAGTAGATTCCCAGGTTCGCGTTGTAGGCGGCCGGATCAGGAAAAGAGGGCGTGGGCCGTTCCCGCCGCGTGGGCGACAGCAATACCAGTCGGGCTTTGGTGACGGCAAGCGTATCGAGCAACCGTCCGAGTTGAGCTTGGAATTCGCCCAGCCCAGCGGGGCCGGCGTGCGCCTCGGCAGCGCCGTACTGCAACAGGATCATGGTCGGCTTGGCGGCGACCGTGTCGTTGACGAGCCGTTTGAAACCATCGGGCGGGCCACCGAAAACGGCCCGCGCCTCGCCCCACACCGTATCGCCACTCCAGCCCAGATTGCGGAACACCAGTTGGCGTTCCCCCAGCGTCGCGACCAGCCGGCTCTCCAGGTGTCCATGCACCTGGAGACGCTCGATGAACGCCCCGCCCAGTAGCACGACCCGTTCGCCCGGCTGGAATTCGACAGCCGTATTCGCCGAGACTGGAGCTGCCGCCGAGACTGGAGCTGCCGCCGAGACTGGAGCTGCCGCCGAGACGGTAGCTGCCGCCGAGACGGTGGGCGGTACGGCGGTTGGGGCCGTTTGAGCCACGGCAAGCGCTGGACAGGTTAGGGAGCTCACAGCGAGAGAGCTCACAGCAAGGGAACTCGCGGCCACGGTGGAGGCGGCCACCGCGCGTGCAGCGCGGGCCACACGCGTCCAGGGGTGGCCACTCGGGTTTGCGGAGATCAAGGGCCAACGCAGGCTACGCGGGTCGAGTTGGCGGCGCATCGCTGAAGATTCTCCGCGGAAGTGTTCCGATGGCGGTTAGCGTTCTTCCAGGCCCATCGCGGCAATCACGACCTCGGCGCCGGTCGTCATTTTGCGGAGCTTGGCGGCGAGCACCGCCTTTTCCGAGGTGCTCGCTTTGGCGGCCCGCTTGGCGATCATCGGGTACTTCTTGCGGCGATGGCGACGGCGACGGATTTCCTTATGGCGTTCGTGAATACCACCCATGAACGGAAAACTCCGGTAAAAAACGAGTCAATGCCTGTGAGTAAGAAGGTGAACGACTACGGCCCTTGTAGCAACTGGGCAAGAAGAGGGCAAGAGCCGCGTTGCCGAAGAAGGATTCCGGGGGAACGCGTCCAGCGAACGAAGCTGGTTCAAACCGGTCGATTCGTCATCCACGGCATGTACGCGACACTGGCGAAAGAAGGGGCGAGCGTTGACAAGATCGGCGTCACGCATGCCGTCCTTCATCGGGCCCTCAAGCAGGCCGTGCGATGGCGACTGCTGCCGATCGCTGCCGATCAACGTGTGCGCGGACGTCGAGCGTCTCAAGGTGGAGCGGACGGAGGTCACGCCGCTTGGACTGCCGGATGTCGGCAAGCTGCTCGAGGCGGCGACAGGAGAGCGGTTCGAGGCGATAATCGTCCTGGCGGTAACGACCGACCTGCGGCACACGTCGGCGACGCTGCTGCTCGCCCAGGGCGTTCATTCCAAGGTCGTTCTGGAGCGGCTCGGCCACTCCCAGTTCAGCGTTACGCTCGACACCGACTGGCACGTGCTCCCGACCATACAAGCCGAAGCCGCCGGCAAGTTCGACGATGTGCTCGCGCGCGGCGGAGGGTAGGAAAGGGCGAAGGCGGCGCTACTTCGTTTCGTTTACTGGCTTGTTCGGGACCCCGA
>JBIKVL010000879.1:0-2788 GCA_044356875.1 Pirellulaceae bacterium
ACTGCACGTTCGCTTGGAGTTGCGGCCAGGCATCGCGAAACTCGCGGCTCGTCGGATTCCGCTCGACCAGCGTCGCCAGCATGGTTTCGAGATACGGGCGGCGCGGCAGGTACTTGAGGGCCCCGAATACGTCGGCCGTAAGCAAGTCTTCCTGAGACTCCCGCAACAGACCGCGTAACTGGTCGAGCGACTCCGGATCGTCAGCGTCGAGTTCGTCGAGGCTCGCCAATTTGCGACGGATTTCGGCGATGAGCATGATCGACTCCTCCGACTCTCATTCGCTTTTGAATCGCTCGACATCGGCCCGAGTTCGCTCGACCAGCAGCTTCATCACCCGCACAGCCTCGTCGAGCGCTTCGTCGGTGACGAGTTGGGAGTCCCATGGAATGCGAAACTCAGCGGTCGCCCAGCGGCGGCCCCACATTTCCGCGACGAACGGGTGCTCGACGCCAGCCTGAATCTCCGCACTGCGCACCTGGATTTGACTCATCCGCCGCTGGTTTACTTCGCGATCATCCGACTCGAAGTGGAGCGCCACTCGCAGCGCCTTTTGACGTTGTTGCAGCAGCCACTCGTAATGCATTTCCCGCTGTCCCACGGGGATCTGCAGATAGTTTTTCGACGATTTGTGCCGGGCTTTCCAATCCAGATTCAGCCGGTTGAATTTGTCGGACAGCGCTTGCCAGCAGTGGGAACGCAATTCGCGATCCTTGACGACCTTGGCCGCGTTGGCCTGTTTGCGTTCGACCCGAATGATGTAATCGCGGGCCTCGGGAAGCGGGATGATAACGCGGGGCACGAGCAATAGGGGACCACCGTCGGCCAACCGATACGGTTTGATCTCGACGCACGAAATGTCGACGCCGAACGTCCGCAGCCACAGCACGGTGCTCGTGAGTTCCTGATCGTCGAGGTCGCCGCCAGCGAGGATGATTCGCGGTTGGCCGTCCAGTTCCGGCAATTCGTCCTCGTCCAGGAACTTGGCAATCGCCCCCCGCGCCTCGTCCTCGGAACAATTCAGGTATCGAGCGTGAGCGTCGACGACGTAAACGCGTTCGGACATGATTCATACGTTCCTTGTCAGATTATCGCCCCGCAATCAGCTCTGAAAACCGCGAAGGCGCTCGAACTCGTTCACAATGTCTTCATAGTCCAGGCGTGCGTCCTCGGCGAACTCACTTTCCGGCTCATCTGATCCAAGAATCAGGGGAGCACAACGACGTGTCACGCGAAATTTAGCATGCACAGCACTGTCCGATGCCACAATCACTGGCTCGACACCCGGAAAATGGTCGCAGAATTGATCTGCGGTGATGTCGACGATGAGTTCGCCAATATTGATCCAAACGTGCGAGAGTCTTTCAAGTTCGCCGCATACGATTTCTGCTGGAATGGCGTACCTAACACGAAATAATGTTCCCAACTCGATTGCACTGCGAAAGCGTGCCGCTACTTCCAGAATCTCTAACTGGTTCACAGTCCCCCCGAGCCGCACGGCCGATTCGATTACGTTGGCACGCGCAATAACGCCTGGGCGGTTACCAGAGATTCAAAATGCCCCGCAACCCGTTCGGCAAGTGCCGCCGATCGCGACAGCAATCCCACCTCGATGTTCCGCTCCTGTGCCGCCTCGGTGAAGTTGGCGGACGAGACGAACACTACCTGCCGGTCGACGACCACGCACTTGGCGTGTAGCGACGTGCGTTTGAACTTGTTCAGGCTCAGCGATCGCGGATCGTAGAACACAGCCGGCCGAGGGCGATCGGCTGGCCACATCTTGGCGCGGAAGTCGTGGGCGAAACGCCGCACCAGCTGGTCGGCGGCCGTGGTGTCGCCCTGGCCACGCTTGATGTCCAGAAAGAGTTGAACTTCCAGGTTGGGACGTTCCACCATGCGGTCGGCGAGGGCTCGGAAGACCTGCTGTCCCTGAAAGACCGCGTAGCCGACTACCAGGACCGATTGTTCGGCGTGGGCAAACAGCTCTCGGACTACCACGGCTGTGTCCCGGTTATTCACCCCCGGGGCCTCGGGGCCGGTGGTCACCAGGTCGATCATGTCGTCGGCGTGCGAGCGGGAGCGGCGATCGGCCACGAGCGATTCGATCAGGAGTCCGATTTGGGGCGAGGTGAATCCTACGGTAGCGAGCGACTGCAGATCGGCCGACGCGCCGGCGACATACTCGGGCGAAACGACTCCTTGCAGGCTGAGTGCTGCGAACGGTGGACGTAAGCGACCCGCGGCTAAAGTGCGGGCCAACGCCGACAGGTCGTGGTCTGGCAGGGTCAGTAGATTTGCCGGGACAAGACTGGCGGTCATGGTGCACCCTCTCCGGCTGCGACGCCCGTCAAGGACGAGTAAAACTCGACACCCAGATGGTCGACCGTGGGCACGACCAGGGCGCGGTCGAGGAAGTCGTTATGGACTTCGCACGAAGTCTCCGCGATCAACACGCAGCCGTGGCAGGCGGCGCCGTGCAGGAACCGGCGTTCGTGATTGTCTTGCGGGACGTGCTGGGCGCATACCGGGTCGTTCGAGCATAACTCGCCGAGTTCGAGCGCTCGTTTCAAATGAAGATGAATCTTGCGCCCGACTTGGATAAGCCCTCCCAGCGTCCCCTCGGCGTCCGTTGTGCCTGTGTAGAGCAACAGTCCGTAGCCGACGCCCGGCAAGGCGTAGATCCGTTCACGAATCGAACTTGACGGGTAGCCGCACTCCAAAGCGACCGTGGTAATCAAGAGGTGCGATAGCGAGTGCAACAGGACATACTGCACGCCGAAGAACTTTCGCT
>JBIKVL010000880.1:0-2782 GCA_044356875.1 Pirellulaceae bacterium
AGGCTGGGTTGCGGAGGCGTCGAGCGCGAATGCGGCTTGGGCGGCGGCCGCTCGAATGGCG
The DNA here is from genome assembly GCA_044356875.1 of Pirellulaceae bacterium. Lineage (GTDB taxonomy): Bacteria > Planctomycetota > Planctomycetia > Pirellulales > Pirellulaceae > CAIXSC01. The sequence goes on from JBIKVL010000880.1 coordinate 62, forward strand.
GGCGCGGCGGCCGAATCGTCCAGCAACGCGATCACCGTGGATGAAAGTCCGCTCAGCTTCCAAAGCTCGATCGACTGAATCGCCAATTCCTGCGGCGACGCCGCGGGACTGGCGCCGGCGGCGGGTTCGGCGACGACCGGGGGCTCAAACCGCCCCGCTCCGACCCAAGCGTACGAGGCGCTGGCGTCGGCATCCACGATCTCGAGAAACCCTTGTCGGCCCGCCCAAGGTTTTAAATCCCAGACAACGCGTTGGGCCACATCGTTTCGAGGCGTGGTCGCGGAACGCACCGCGTCGGCGGTTCCTACCAATCGCAGTTGCACGCGGTTGCGCTGCGGAGGATTCGCGCCCGGCAGTCCGTTCTGCCCGCAAATCCAAAATGACAAACTGTCGGGGAGCCGGAACGGCGCGCTTCGCAAAACGCCCGTCATCGATTCGCCGCCCACGATACTGTCGAATACCGGAATCTCCCGGCCGTCGGCGCATTTGCGATTCCTCACTCCCCAAGCACTGCCGTTCGCCGACCGAGCGGCGCCGCCTCCGCCAGCCGTGCTGCCAGTTCCACCTCCCGAGCCACCGCCGACCGCCGTGTCGGCCGCTTCGAGCGGCAGCGCGGTCCAGGCCGCGGCGGTTGGCTGGTTCGGGGCGAGCAGCCGGCGGAGCGTTCCTTCGGCCCAACGCCGCGCGTTCGCCGTCGGCTCGCCGCCACCCGACCGCTGCTTCCACCCGGTAACGATCGCTTGGAGGAGCGTGCGTTGGCGAGCGTGATCGTTCGCCAGTTCACGTTCGGCGAACGCTACTACCTCGTCGAGCGCCACCGGTTCCGCCCAACGCGCCAACTGCTGAGCGGCCATTTCGAGCAAAGGCGGCAAAGCGGCATCACCGCGAGCTGATGGAAACATCGCGTCGCGAGTTTGCCGGAAGGCCCAGAGCGCGGCGTGCGGTTCGGGGATCGCCAACGCCATTTCCACGACGAACGCCAACCGCTCGGGGCCAAGCTTCGTCGACGACGAAGAAAGCGTCGCGAGGGCGTCGGGCGCGCGGAACTGATTCCGCAGCGCGATCTTCAGATTATGAGCGAGCAGTTCGTCGGCCGCGTCGACCCGGGCGAAAGCTTCGAGTAGCGGCAGGGTGTTCGCCACGTCGGGATGCAACGCCATCGCGGCGGCGGCGAAACGACGAACGAATGGATCCGAGTCCGCGAGTTGCCGACGGACCCATTCCGCCATCGGCCGATCCCACTGGGACAACTCGCCAACGGCCGCCAACACCTGGGTCTTTACGAGCGGTGGGAGTGGAGCGGCGCCCGATTGATCGGCGGCGATGCGGGGCCCGAGCGCTGCCGCGTCACGCGCCAGCCACACGGCCAACGGCGCCCCGGCCGAGTCCACCGGAAGACGCGTGGCGGCGGCGATCGATGCCGCGTCGCCCCGACGCTGCAATTCGAGCGTCGCGTGCCGGCGGATCGCGAGGTTCGCGTCAGACAACCGTTCCACTAGCTTTTCAGGCGGCAAGGACGCCAAGTCGCCGGCGTTTGCCATAGTGTTCGCCGTATTGTTCGCCGCACTGTTTCGCGAATTGTCCAACGCGCCGTTCAATGCGCCGTCAGTGGCGCCATCCGTTCCGCGATAGACCACTCGCCAAATCCGTCCGCGGTGCCGATCGCGGCGGGGATGCCGCAAGTCGACTTCGTAGTGGCCAATGATGCTGTTGTAGAAGTCGGCGATGTAAAGGGCGCCGTCAGGACCGAGCTGAATATCCACTGGGTGGAACCACGGATCGGAGCAGGAGATGAAATCGACGGGCGCATCGATCCACGGCGATGAACCGCGCCAGCGGGGCTTGTCGCGATGGACCACGTTGGTGACCACATTGCCGACATAGAAGCAGTCACGGTATTCGACGGGAAACTGCGGCGCGTCGTAGAAAGCGACGCCGGCGATGCCTGTCGAGTCATGCCCGTGGGAGGTCATCGACGGAGCATAACCGAGGCCGTCATGCGGCTTGCCAAACGATTCGTAATAGCCGCCCCGCAGCAACTGGGTGATCGGCTTCGAATGGCAATCGGCATTGTAGGCCAAGCCCCAGCGATCGAAGCACATGCCAAACGGATTCACCTGTCCCCACGTGATCTGCTCGATCGCCGAGCCGTCGGGACGGAAGCGGTAGGTGTTTCCCGATTGCATCCGCAGGACCACCGGACCTTCGCCTCGCAGTTTCACCTGCGAGTCGTTGCGAAAACCGTGGCACGCGTAGACCCAGCCGTCGGGCATGAGCCGCAAGGCGTTTTGATTGCCATGGGTGTCCGCGAAATCGAACGGACCGAACAGCACCTCGCGCTTTTCCGCCCGGCCATCGCCATCCTGGTCCGACAGCTTCCACAGGTGCGGAATCGACCACACGATCGCCTCGGTCCCCGCGCCGAGAGGCAAAACGCCGATGGGGATGTTCAACTTGTCAGCGAATTTCTCCGCCCTTTTCGCTCGGCCGTCCGCGCCGAAGTCGGACAGGATCGTCAGGCCGTCGCGGGCTTGCGAGGCGTCGGCGGCGGCGAACGGATACTCGATCGAGTGCGTCACCCACAACCGTCCCCGAGCGTCAAAGGCCAGATTCATCGGCTTCTGAATCTCCGGCTCCGCCGCCACCAATTGGATCTCGAAGCCGGGCGGCAACTTGAAATGAGCCAATTGCTCCGCTGGCGACAGCGGCTCGGTCGGCGCC
>JBIKVL010000061.1:0-10120 GCA_044356875.1 Pirellulaceae bacterium
CATCCTGTGGGGCCCCCCCGGTACAGGCAAGACGTACACCACAGGACATCAGGTTGCAAGAGTCCTTGCCGATCCGAGCGAACGTATTCTTGTCGTTTCGACCACAAATCGAGCGACCGATGCTTCCGCAATTGCAATAGGACGAGCTGGAACGACTTTCGCCTCCACTGAACTTTCCAGCGGCGCCATACTGCGGATAGGCAAAGGCGCATCCTTAAAGATGTTCGAGGCGGAAGACCTGACTTCGTTGTTGAAGGGAACGGAAACCGAATTCCTGGCGAAGATCGATGAGCTTATTTTGGAACTTGCAGGGACTCTCAGTTCGGAACGCAAAGCGCTCATTCGCAAACAGATCAAGGATTTGCGGCAGCGGATGCGGGACGCGGCACAGAGGGTTTTTCTCGATCCTGATGTTCGGGTTGTTATCAGCACGGCCTTCCGGGCGACCACGTTCTTGAAATCCGAAGACGTGAAAGCAGGGCTTAAAGAACGTTTTGCGCCGTTCACGACAGTATTTATCGACGAGGCGGGACTGGTTTCTCGTGCCGCCGTTGCCGCCCTTTCCCTCTTGGCCAGCCGCCGGGTCGTGTTGGTCGGCGACTCCAAGCAGCTTGCCCCAATTAGCAAAATCAGCCGTATCCTGCCAACGAACCAAATGAAATGGCTCGCCAACAGCGGATTGAGCCACTTGGATAGAATCAGGACGTCCGAAACAGGTGTTCAAGTCCTTCAAGAGCAACGGCGAATGCACGCCGATATCTGTTCGGTCGTGTCCGATTACCAGTACGATGGTTTTCTGACGACAGCTCCAGAAATCCGCGACCGTGAATACCCGCTTTCCGACCTATTGAGTGGGCAATCGAGGACCATTTGGTATGTCTTGGACGATGACGGGGAAGACCTGCCCACCATTCGCGCCGAACGAGGTCCAGGCAATCGAAGTTGGGTTCGAGCCGTAACTTCTAAAATCCTCCTGCGGCTTTTCAGCGATCAGACGCTTAGGGAAACCAAAGGCCTTTTCATTTCGCCATTCAAAGCACAAGCCAAGGAGATAGGCTCTTTTTTGGCTGCGAATGGCTTCACTTCCTGGTCCGCTTCCACAGTCCACAGCCAACAGGGCTCGGAAGCCGACATTGTGATCTTCGATACAGTCAACGCGGGCAGCTATAGTTGGCCTTATGACGAATGGAGGCGGCTCGTAAACGTGGCGCTCAGCCGCTCTCGGGAAGCAATCATCGTGTTTTCCAGTCGGGCTGAAATGGATGAACCGTATCTCCGGCCCTTGCTACGACATCTCACACCACGAATCATTCGTAAGCGTGGCGGCAAATTGACGTGGGAGGAAGTTCCCACCAAGATTCAGTATTCGCCGCCGAACCGACAACAGAACCACGATCCCAATTCCCTAGGGTTCCAGCTTTCCAGGCGTAAGGAGCTTCGTCCTGTCCTGTCGAACGAACAAGAGCGGTTGTGCGGTTTGGAGCTTGACGGAAAGCCACGCCTCGTCCGTGGGGTAGCGGGAAGCGGCAAAACCGTCGTGCTTGCCCACTGGTTGATGCAGACCGTTAAACGTCTCCGCGACCAGCAGAATGTCCGAATTTGGGCTGTCTTCGCCAATCGCTCCCTACAATCTCTTATCGGGGACTCGATTGAGTCGGCTTGGGAACAGGAAACCGGCGGCAAGACATTTCCATGGGATCGAGTGTCGCTGCGGCACATTCGAGAAATCCTTGACGTTCTGCTTCCTGAAGTTGGCCTTTCCCGGCACGGTTTCGGTTTTGAGTATGACGCGGCTGCGGCCGCGTACCTGAGTCGGCGATCAGCTGCGGAAATTACGCCTCGGTGTGACGCCTTGTTCATCGACGAGGCCCAAGATATGGGACCCAATACGCTGAAACTGCTGACGGCGATCGTCCGCAAAACCAATGGCGAGGACGAGAATAGCCGCTCGGTGAACATTTTCTACGACAATGCCCAAAACATTTACGGACGCGGGACTCCCATTTGGTCCGAGCTCGGCTTGGATATGCGGGGTCGCTCCACAGTGATGAAGGAGAGTTTCCGGAGCACGAGGCCCATTACGGAGTTCGCCCTCAATGTGCTCTATCGGCTTCAGCCTCCCGACGAAAATCCCGATCACAAAGAACTAGTTTCCCGGGGACTGATTGAACGCGTTGAGCGCAACGGATCGACGTGGTGGACCGTGCGTTTCAATCAGATTGACGGGCCAAAACCATCTTTCCGACAGTACTCATGCCTCGATCGGGAGTTAGAAGCGATTTACGAGTATTGCCGGGAGTTGATCCAAGACGAAGGAGTTCAGCCATCGGACATCTGTTTGCTATACAACGGACAGAACATAAAACATCGGCTTGAAACGCAAGTCGCCCCGAAGCTCGCGAACCTTGGAGTTGAACTGTCAGTCCAAACCAACAAGCCGTTCGAGCGAAGTAGCAATATGCTGTTGGCGACGACTCCACACTCGTACAAAGGGTATGACTCGGAGGTTGTGATCATTCCCGCCGCCGATCAGTACATCGCGAAGGAGAAAGGCGTGTTGGCCAACAACCTTTATGTGGCGATGACGCGAGCGAGGTCGGTTTTGACGATATTCTGCCAAAGGACGAACAATAGCCACGCCAAGGCGCTGAGCGAGACGATCGTAGATTGCCTCGACAGTCTCCATGAGCGTCCGAAAGTCGAATCGGAAATCAGTCCCCAAGACGACCTCGTGGACATCCTCGATATTATCGGGAACGAACATCGAAAATGGCTAGTCTCGCTTTGGAGCCAGCATAAAATCAACCAGGAACCGCTGCAGACCCTTGGGGGAGAAATAATCGCCGAGCCGCTCTTTTGGTTTAAAGCCGACGACAAGGCGTTTGCCTGCTTTGGCAGGAATGAGCCTCGGCAACGGATCGTTCAGCAACTCGAGGATTTCGGAGTGAAGCTGCTGCAGTTGGGCGAGGCGGTTCCAAACACTACCTCGAAATAACCAGCACTGTCTGCCTCCACGGCGTTGAAACAGTCCTTCTCATGCGCAAGAGTGGTACGCATTGCGATGGCCGCCCATGCGATGAGCGACACGTGGCGTTCGACGCCTCACGGTAGTACCCAATTCGAGGATCAATGCCCGTTAGGGAATCTGTCCGTCGGCCGTCCCTTACCGCTACGGTGTTGAAGCCTTCGCTGCCTTCTATTTTTCGGTCTAGTCCTTGGCCTTCTCATCTTTCTCGGCCGTGCCGAGCGCGTAGACGGTAAGCTCCATGAAATCGACGTTGTTTTCCTTGGCAATCTCATTGAGTCTTCGGAAGGAGTCGCGCACATCCTGCGGCACCTTTCCGCCCCGCATTTCCTCCACCCAGCGGAACTGGTCTTGGACTTCCGCATAACCGCGCGGTCCGGTCATCACATACACGAAATAGGGGTACTTCTTTCCAACGAACTCAATGGGGACCGTAAAGCGTTTTATGCCGGTGCTCCGTTGCTTCGGCTCGTCCTTAGCGCCAGCCGTGTTCTTCGGCTCTGTTTTTGACGCCGCAGTTTGATTGCTTGTCGGTTTGTCATTGTCGGGTTTGTCGCTGGCGAACCGCTCGAAAAACTCTTTTTCCGCCGTTGTCGCGCCGCTCGGGACCTGCCCTTTGCGCGGCAAATTGCCGCTTAAACGCTGCAGTAAATCTTCCCTTCCGAACTGTTTGAGGCGGATCGTCCAGCCCTGCAAGAGCAGCGGTTGGATGAGTTCCGCGTCGCCCGTTTCGAACCAAGCGTCCGCCACATCGAAACACACGCCCGTATAGGCGTCCTTGAGGTACCAGTCCCAGGGACGCTGTTGGAGCCATGCCTGGCACTGCTTGGTCGTCGCCTCGACGAGATCCTCGGCCTCTTTGCGTTTTCCTTGCTTTATCAAGGCGACGCTGAAGACGCGCGACTGCCGCACCAAGCTGTTCCATTCCTCGGTTTCCCTCAACTGGTCATAGCGAATGCGTTGGTAACATTGCTCCCAAATCGCGGCCAGCTCGGCATATTTCTTGTCGTTATGCAGCCGTGTCAAGCGGATGTCCACGGCGCGGGTAAATTCGGCGAGATTGCCCGCCTTCTCCGAATCGGAGGCGGCCGAATAGATGTCGGTGAGTCGCGTCACAATGTTGTCGTGGACTTGCCGCAGCGGATCGGTCGCCGGCAGGTCTTCCAGCCCAGTCATCGATACATAAAAATCCGAGGCCGAAAAGATGGCCATCATGCCTGATAGTCCCAGACTCGCTGGATCGGGAAGCTTGGCCCTGATCTCGGAAAGCGCTTGGCTCTTTTGAGCAACGCTCGATTTGGCGTCCAGATAGGTGGCGAAACGCGCCGCGAAATACTCGCCCAATTTCTTGCCGGACAACCAGATGTCGCCGGAGTCCAAGGCCTTCGCATACCACTTTTCCGCCTCTTCCGGACTTTTTGCGACTCCCTGGCCATCGCGATAGCAATCTCCCACCTTCCGCATTGCGGCCGTGTTGCCCGCCTCGGCCGCCTTGCGAAACCAATCAAACGCCTTCTCCAATTCGGGTTTGCCCTCGAATCCCTGCGTGTAAAGGTGGCCGATATTCCTCATCGCCGAGCTGTTGCCCTGCTCCGCCGCCAGCATGTTCCAGCGGAGGGACTCGGACAAATCACGCTCGACGCCAACCCCGTCGCTATACCCGTAAGCCAGCGCGACCTGCGCGAACGAGTTGCCGTTATCCGCCGACTTTTTCAGCCAATCGATCGCCGCTGTCGCATCCCGTTCGACCACCAGCCCTTCCTGATAACAGCGCCCGACAAACAGTTGACCGATCGGATTGCCTCGCTCGGCCTGCCGTAACCACTCGGGAAATCGCGAGGTGGCATGCTGGTTCAGGAAAACGATCGAGCCATGGCCGAGGTCGAGGTTCCGTTTGAACTCCGCCAGTTCGCGTTCGAGCGGATTGGGGATGGACCACAGGATCAGCAATCCTAGGATAAAGGCGATCGCCAGGGCGGCGGCGGCCGACCCGACCCACTTCAGATGGCTGCGGCGGAGCCACCTGCGACGATAGCCCGGAAGGATCATCCCGAGGGAGTTGGAATCCGCCGCGTTCGCGTTGTTTTCCAAAATGGCATGGACGACGGCGGCCAACTTCTCGATGTGCCCCTCCAGCGGCTGCGTAAACGCGTCCAGCCAATGCGGCGCGCTCAAGAAGAATTCCAGCGACTTGGAGGGCCGGATGTCCTCCACGCGGAAGGGCACGATCGGCACCCCTTTGCTGACCGCCCGTTCCACCTCGCGCAGCACATGGGGCGACGCGTTCGACGCGGCGGAAAGGATGACCACCATCATGCGACAACCGCTGATAGCCTCGATGATCGATTCGGCGTATTCCTTTCCCGGACGAATATCGCGTGGCGCGATCCAACAGCGGATCCGCTCGCGTTCCAAAGCCCCGCAGATCGCGTCGGCGATCGTCTTCTCCTTCGAAGAGTACGAGATGAACACACCTTGATGCTTGGTGTCCCGCGCGGTTTCCGGTGGTTTCGCCACCCCCGCCGGTTTCGCTTCGTCCACGATCGCGGCATCAAAAATAGTGCTGGCGGCAACACTCGGCGATTTCGTGCCGCCGCTTCCACTAACGGCCACGGCCACACTCGGCGATTTCGTGCCGCCGCGTCCACTGTCGGCCACGGCCGCTTTCGGCTTCGTGTCGCCCATGGGGGCGATCGGAACTCCAGGAAACAGGCCGCCGATCGCGGCAGCCGGGAAACGCCTGCCCGTTTCCAACTCCCAAACCGTATCGGTCGGCAAGAGCTTACCGGCCGTAGCCAACGCCTTTAGATCTCGGGCGAGTACAGGTCCGTGAATCACGCCATCGGATTCGTAATGAAATTGGCGAGGCGAATGGGATTGGCTCATGGGAAATGTTGGGCGCCGCCCCAGCTAGAGGGTCGAACGTACGCGAAGAACCACGTCACCCCATATATAGCGGACAAGTCCCCACCACGCACTAGCCAGGTGGCGCCTCGCGTCCAACTTTCATACTCGTTTGTTTCGATTAAGTCCGAGCGCGACCACGCTCGGCTTGGGGCATCCGCCTTTCATGGCTTGATTGGACGATGAACGCCGCTTGCATCCGCCGTTCGCCGGACCGCGTAGGTGGGATAAGTGCCGTAGTGTTTGGCCCAGTCGATCAGCTTGACGTAGTCGCAGACGAATTCCGTGATGCCTTGGGCGGCGGCGAGCGAAGCGAACGCGTCGCTGGCATAGACTTGATTGGGAGGCGTTTTCGGCTCGAGACGCGCGGCGCGACTGACATGTGCCCCGCTGCATTTAGGCAGGCCGGTGATCGGGTCGCGCCCCAGATGCACAGGCCCCGCGTGGAGCGCGATGCGGATCTTCAAGTCGCTCGAGAATCCCAATTCCCGCCAATTCGTGTCGCGGACTTCCTCGCACAGGTCGAGCGCGAACAGTCCCGCGGTACACAGGTTGCGAAAGGCAAAGTACAGTCCGTCACCCCACGTTTCGCGCACCGGGATCGGCGTCGTATGCCACTTCTCGGCCACGCGTTCGGGACCGGCGTATAGTCCGATCAGATTCGCGACCCGCCCGAGGAATTGGTCCACGAAATTCGTCACCTCGCTGTCTGCCAACTGGCTGTATCCCACAACGTCCGCGAAAATCATCGACATCACTGGCGCGTCGTCGGCTGAATCGACGTGGACGCACCAATCAGCCTCGTCGGCTAGCAATTGCGGTTCGCAGCGGAGCGGATCAAGCACTTCCACCGCGAGCCCACGGCGCCGCCACTGCGCGACGGCATCGGCCGTTCCGCCTTGGGCCGTTGACGTCGAACGACCGAGCACCGCCAGTCCGCGGAGCGATGTCTGCAGTTCCTCGGCGAGCAGCCGTCCCTGACCGAGTATCAACTGGTTGGCGTAGGCGAACGGCACTCCCAACGCCCCGACCCGTTCATGGCACGCGATCGTCACATGCGAGGCCTTCGCCAACACCGCTCGGAAACGGGGCGCCCACGATTCGTCCGTTCCATTCAACACGCTTTCGCGGATGAACTGATCTTCCGAAAACGGAAGCACGACGCGGGTGTCGCTGCCTTTCAGCGATTGCAACGTCTCCAGAAACAGGATATCGGCTCCGTTCGCCGCCGAACTGACTCCGACGCGAATACGGTTGTCTTCGAGCCATTTCATCAACGCCGCGCGCACCTGCGGCTCGCGTTCCGGTGGAAAGCGCGGGGCCGATCGGTGAGCCTCGTCGACGCGGTGACCCGTGAAAACCGCGACATTGGGAATTGGCAACCATTCATCGACGAGGCTTTCGGCTTCGCCGGTCGCACGGAGCAAATGCTTTAACTGACGACGAGTTGAATTCAAATGGCCGACGCGTCCATGCGCCACCGACTCGGCCCGACGATACCACTGTTCCGCATCCTGTAGCCGCCCCTGAATCAAACAGGCTTCGCCCAAAGTGGCCCAACGCCAATAAGGATCCATATCCGGCGCCGCGCTACTCCTCTGGGCTTCCGCCAGACATTCCACCTCGACCTGACGCGCCGTGTCAGCTGCCGCTTCCGTCTCCCCGAGCAACCGCTGCAACGCGGCGACGTTGATACCCGTCCAATACGTGCCGCGCGGGGCCCGCCATGCCGCTTCATAGAGTCTCAACCCCCGCCGCAAATGCGTTTCCCTATCCGAGGGCGAAGCGGCTCGTAAACCGAGCTGCTTGTGAACGGCCGCTTCCAACCCCCGGACCTCTTCGTCGCTCGGCAACGCTGCCAGCGCTTCATCCCCCAGTGCGCGGGACGCCTCGTCGAGCATTCCGCACCGCGCCAAGGACAAGGCGAACAAGTGTCGCAAACGCGCGCGAAACCGCCGTGAATCGCTGGCTAGGGCCAGTCCCGCCTCAGCCACCTCGCGCGCCGAGAACGGCGCGCCTAAATCGATAAAATGCTTGGCCAACAGCAAATGCGTCGCCGGTCGCCGCCAGACCGGGGCGCGTTCATCCCGCTCGCGCCATAACCGCAGCAAATCGCCAACCCGCGGTTGGAACGCGTGCAACTGCCGCAGGACAAGCTCGTCGTTCTGCGAAATCCGCCCCATCGGCGACGACATCAGCCCCGGTTGATAACCGCTTTCCATACACAAACCCCAAACGGAATCCCTATATCGCAACGCGAGCCGAATGCATCAGCTATCCCGACGGAAACCGTTAAATAGACCTCGGAATATCAAACCAGATCATTGCCAAGGTTGCATATAATCTTCGTTATCGATTCCGTATTGCAGGATCCATCGTTAAATAACCAAATGGCGAGGCGCAAACGCCGGCCGAGCCGCTCAGGAGAATCGACTCAGGCCACGACTTAAACTCCGCTGGTTTGAAGGACGTGCCCAATGTAGTTCGCGATGGCGATGATTCCAAGAATAGCGCCCTTCAAGCCCGCAAGCAGGTGGCGGGCCCCGCAGCCGAGCTGCTACATTTTCCGAACGCTCGGATCGCCAACGAGGCTATTCGAGTAGCTTTTCCATCAAACCCTTTCCCGGGCTACCCATGATTCGCGCCGCTTTGCTTACGCTTTCTTTACTTTTCCTTCCGCTGACCACGCCCACTTACGCCCAGCATCGGCTAGCCGTGCAGGGAAACGGACGGCTGGCGATCGTCGATCAGAGGGGCCAGATTGAGTGGGACATGCCATGGGGTCCTATTCACGACCTGCATGTGATGCCGAACGGCCATTTCTTCGTGCAGCAAGGAGCAGCCAAAGTCGTCGAGATCGATCCGACGACGAAACGGGTGGTCTGGACCTACGACGCGGCCGCCAGCAACGGCAACGCTGGCAAGCGCGTCGAAGTGCATGGCTTCCAACCACTGGAAAATGGCCGGTTGATGCTCGCGGAATCCGGAACGGCCCGCATCTTGGAAATCGACCGCGATGGCCAAGTGCTGCACGCCGTCAAGCTGAAAGTCGTGCGTCCCAATGCCCACTCCGACACGCGACTCGTCCGCAAACTCCCGAGCGGCAACTATCTGGTCTGTCACGAGGCGGACGGGGCCGTTCGCGAATACGACGGCCGCTCGGGCGAGGTGATTTGGGAGTTCGACGTGCCGCTCTTCGGCAAGCCGCGCAAGCCAGGCCACGGCCCGGAGGCGTTTGGAAATCAAGTCTTCGCCGCGGTGCGACTCGCCAGTGGCAACACGCTCATCGCCACCGGCAACGGCCACAGCGTGTTAGAAGTAACGCCAGCGAAAGAGATCGTCTGGAAGATCGAGCAGCGTGACCTTCCGAACATCACGCTGGCCTGGGTGACAACGCTTGAAGTGCTTCCCAACGGCCACTACGTCATCGGAAACTGCCATGCCGGTCCCGGCCAACCGCTGCTGATTGAATTGGAGCCGAAGACGAAACGTGTCGTCTGGACGTTCGACCAGTTCGAGAAATGGGGCAACTCCGTCTCGAATACACGGCTGTTGGACTGAGGATTGCGCGATCGACAGCTTTCGGGACGCTCGTGAACGCCCAGGATTTCGGGATTCGGTGACAACAGGATTCCGGGACAACGGGCCAATCCGGCGGAATTTTCGCCCTAAGATGCGTTTTCCATGAAGTTCGATTACGATTTCATGCCGCAGTCTGTGAGACTCGGCCCTCATCGCGAATGAGCGTCTTTCGCATTCCGTCGATTCGCGGCGGCGCCGGCTTGAAATCGACTAGATAGACAACCGGGACTGGAATCAACTCATGGCCTCTTCGGTGGATACGGGCAAGGTCCAGTCGCTCAACGACGACGACGTGCGGTCAATCGATCAGCTTCGCGCGGTCTACGCGCGGCTGACGGACGAACTGGGCCGTGTAATCGTGGGGCAACGGGAGACGATCGAGCGGTTGGCGATCTGCCTGTTCGCTCGCGGGCACGCATTGCTAATGGGTGTGCCTGGACTGGCGAAGACGTTGCTGGTGAGCAAGCTTGCCGAAACCATGTCGCTCAAGTTCAACCGCATACAGTTCACGCCCGATCTGATGCCGATGGACATCACGGGCACGGACATCCTGCAGGAAACCGAAACGGGCCGACGCGACTTCCAGTTCGTCCGCGGGCCGGTGTTCGC
>JBIKVL010000883.1:0-2768 GCA_044356875.1 Pirellulaceae bacterium
CGATATGCCACCGCTAAGCGGTTTTGAACACATTGTCCGAGCCCGCGAGCCACTGGCCCAGCACACTTGGTTTCGCCTCGGCGGGGCCGCCGAGTACTTTGCGGAACCGACGTCGGTCGAGGAACTGGCGGGGCTGGTGAAGCGGTGCGCTGAGCTCGGTTGGCCCGTGCGCCTGCTCGGTGGCGGCTCCAACCTCCTCGTTCGGGATGAAGGCGTTCCGGGAGTCGTCGTGCGGCTGTCCGCCGGAACTTTTCGCAACGCGACGGTGCGGGAGTCGCGCGTCATCTGCGGCGGCGGAGCGAAACTCGGTCACGTGATCTCGGCCGCCGTCGGCCACGGCTTGGCCGGTCTCGAAACCTTAGTAGGCATCCCCGGCACGGTCGGGGGCGCTTTACACGGCAATTCGGGCACCGAGGTCGGCGATATCGGACCCTGGACCGAATCGGCGACGGTCATGCTCCGAACGGGCGAGATCGTGACTCGGCAACGCGACGAATTGCGATTCGGCTATCGGGCCAGCAGCCTCGATGAACTGGCGATCCTGGAAGCCTCTTTTCAATTGGAACGGGAATCGCCGGAGGTTCTCACCAAACGCATGCAGCGGCAATGGATTATCGCGAAGGCGAGCCAACCCGCGGGCGAGCTCAGCATGGGCTGCATTTTCAAGAATCCGCTCGGAGCCACCGCTGCGGCCTCGATCGAACAAGCCGGTCTTAAGGGTAGCCGCTGCGGCCAAGTGGAGATTTGCGGAGCCCACCCGAATTTCTTCATCGCCGGCACCGGGGCAACCAGCCGGGATGTGCTAAATTTGATCGAATTAGTGCGGAATCAGGTGCAGAGTCGATTAGGGGTCGCGTTGAGCCCGCAAATCGAGGTCTGGTAAGGCTTTACGAAACACGTCAGAGGGACCAATCGATGGAACGTGCGACCTCGGCGCCCCGTCGCGGTCCGTTCCGCTTGGCGGCCGAGGCGTTTTCCCTCCCGATGCAGGGCGTCGCGGCGACCCTTTCCTTCTTTCTCATCCTGCTGGTGTTTTTCGGCGGTGGTTTCGCCTACGCGTGGCAACGCTGGGGAACGCTCGTCCAAAACCACCCGCGATATGCTCTCGATGGCGATCGCATCGAGTTGCCCTCGCAGCCGGAATGGATCCCCTCGAACGTCAAAGATGAGGTCGTTCGCGACGGCAGCCTCGCAACGCTGAGTCTGCTTGACCCGCAAGTCACCGTGAAGGTCGCTCGGGAATTCGCCCTGCACTGCTGGGTCTCGCATGTTCGCCGAGTTCGCAAGGACTATTCGGGCCGAGTGATTGTGGACCTGGAATACCGTCGCCCGGTGGCGATGGTGGAAGTGACGACCAATGGCCAGCGGGGCTTGCTGCCGGTCGACGCGGCCGGGTTCTTGCTCCCCCCGCAGGATTTCACACCCGAACAAACTCGGGACTACCTTCGGATCGCCGTTGGCGATACGCTGCCCGTAGGTTCACCAGGGACGCCTTGGGGAGATCCTGCCGTCGCCGAGGCGGCGGCGATCGCGGAGACCTTGCGGGAAGCATGGCGCGGAGCTCGTCTGTATCGAGTTTTCCTGCCGCCGCCACCGCCAGGAACGCGGGGCCGATTGCCGGACCGCGTGTACCGCTTGATCACACGCGATGGCGCGGAACTGGTCTGGGGGCACGCCGTCGGCGCCGAGTCCGGGACCGAGGCCAAAGCCAGCGACAAAGTCTTCCGGCTCGCCCGTCTCGCGGAACAACCCGGCGCGCTGTCGCCTGCGTCCAGCGAGACGCCTTGGGATCTGCGGGAAGCGCTCCCCGCTAACCCTGCCAAGAAGCCAACCGCCAGCGACGGCCTCCCCACGGGTTACGGCGCCGGGGGCTATGGCGCCGGGGGCTGAGGCCGGGCCGCTTCCACGAGGATGTCAATGAGGATGGCCATGAGCGGCGAACCGTTGAAATCCGATTAGCGGCAAGAGCAATTCAATCATGTAGGAACGTATCCATGCGCATCACTCGACGCCGATTCCTTCGCGCCAACGGCGTGACGCTGTCGTTGCCGTTTCTGCACTCGCTGGCCAGCGCGGCGGAGTCCAAGGCCAAGCCCAGCAAAAAGCTGGCGATCCTTTACATCCCCAACGGGATTGTGCGTCGTTGCTTCTTTCCCGGCGAAGAGATGGCGGAACTGCCGGGGTTCATTGGCGGCTTCAATGCCGACAAAACGAAGGACGAGCGTCGCTTCAAGCACGTCCCCGGGATCTACCAGTTGCCTCTTACCGAAACTCTGCGGCCGCTCGCCGAACACGCGGCCGATGTGACGCTGATCACGGGGCTCGATCGGTCTTACAAAGATGGCCAGGACGTGCATGCCCAAGGCGCGTCTTGCTATCTAACCAGCCTTTCGCCGGAGGAGGCTGGCAAGCGGGGAATTCGGCATCCCAATGGCCGCACGCTTGACCAAATCATCGGCGCTGCCGTCGGCCAAACGTCCGTCTTCAACACGCTGGAAATCAGTTGCAACGGGTTCACTGCTCCGAAAGAGTCGATCGAGTTCGACAACATCTCGTGGTACGGGCCCGACAAAATGGCGCCGTCGATCAAGGATCCGCGGAAGCTTTACGACCGCCTGTTTCTACGCGACAGCTTCCGCGCCCACGTCGCCGACGTGACCGACTTGGTCTTGGCCGATGCGAATTCACTCGCCAAGAAGCTCGGGCGGGAAGACCAAGAGACGCTCTCGCAGTTTATGGCGATGATTCGCGACATCGAACTGCGGATT
>JBIKVL010000882.1:0-2768 GCA_044356875.1 Pirellulaceae bacterium
CCTGACGAGATAACTGTGGTCATGCCGCGCGCGAATCTCTTTCCTTTCCACATCCCATACAACGCATCGAAACGGCGATTCATCGCGTTTACGCCCGTCGCGATCATAAAGCCCGAAGGCGACGAGTGCCTCTTTTTCGTCAAAACGGACACTCACACTACTCGCCTGTCCAAAAATCGAGAACCTTGGGAACGCTTTGAGTGGATCGATAAAGTACTTGGCCAGCCAACTGCGATGGTCTTCGTTCAATTCATTATCGCTACTAGGTTCCCAACAATAGCACTGGCCGTCCATGTCGATCGCCGTCAACACGCGATGGCGGCAAGCAAAGGCAAGATGTTTGATCGGCTTCGTGAAAAAAAAGGACTTCAATTTCGTGCGGGACTTCCAATCCCAAACGTGGACAAAATTGTCCGTTCCGGCGGTCGCCAGCCATGGATTGTCCAGCTCGTATGAAAACGCCACCCGCTCGACGTGGCCGTCGTGTCCGCCCAGTACGTCTTCTATCTCGGAAAGGTTCGCCGTGTCATAGACGCGTAGGGAGGCGGAGAATCCAATCGCCGCCACGACCAAGTGCCTGCCGTCGGGCGAAAACGCGAGATCGTTGCAGCGTCCTGCTCCGCCGAACTCCAATTGCCCGCGGAGCGTATGGGCGGTGGTACCCTCCTGCGCGTCGAAAATCCGCACCACGTCTCCCGCCGCCGCCAACCACCTGCCATCTGGACTGAACCGTAAAGCGTTGACGACACCGCCCGAGTACTCGTCAGGATTCAGTACCACCTGCGGCACCGTGAACCGGCCCTCCGTCCGGTCAAATGCCCGCTCGCCCGGCGTCACGCTCGTCACAATCGACTGCGGCGCGGGGAACCTGGGAATCGAAGGAGGAGGAGGGGGTGGAGGGGGGATCACTCCGCCTGAGCGAACCCGTTCACGATATCCAGCCCCGGTGCCCGGCGCGGTCCCCTTGGCTTGTATGCGTATCGAGGGGTCTCGTTCACGATATCCAGCCCCGGTGCCCGGCGCGGTCCCCTTGAATGTTTTGGATTGCCCCATAGCGGTATTAAATTGAGTTGCCGCGATCACGCACGCGACAGACAACGTTAGAAGACCGCGATACATGATGTCGCCTCCAAATTGTAAACGTGAAGGAAGGCTAGCGATCGGTGTGTGTCAACCAGCACTCGCCAGGGCGTTGCATGCGTTGTTGAGAAAGCTACATTATGGCGGACGCACTCGCAACACAGCGAGCTCCGTTTGCTACGATCATTCGTTCATGATCCGAAACACCGACGTCCCTGATTTTCAAGCAATGGACGGGTTCCATTCCCGGCACGGCCCGATCACCACGCTCGCCCCGCTCGCTCCACGCCCAAGGTCACACGCCAAAAACGGGTAATCCTTCCATGAATGGCGCGCAGCTCCATCGGGAACGATCCGCGCCAAACCGGAGCGGTACGCGTTGCGGATACAGGCCGAGATGCTCGCCAACGCCGAATCCGATGCAGCGCGTCGCGCGTATGCCTGGGCCAGCATCGCCATCACACGCGCTATGCCGCTGGATCGAGCGGGCTACGTCCGGGCCAAAGAGGCGGCGTTGGCGAGCGCGACGGAGATTGCGGATGCCCCAACGGCCGCCTCAGTCCACTGGCGGCTGATCCAACTTTCGCTGCGCAGGCGGGTCATGTCGATCGCGGACGGGACGTTGCCGAGGCGATCAAAGAGGCAACCTTGCGAGCGGAGGCGCTATCCGCGGTCGCGTGGACGCACGCCGAGCGTCAACGATCCGATCAAGCACTGGAGATCTTCTCTCGAATTTGCCAGAAACTCGCGTTTCCCGCATGGAACACGCGATTTTTTTCTTTTGCGAGCCGAATAAGTTCGGATTACATAATCCTCGTCTCCTTTTCTTTTTCCGTCGTCTTTCTTATTTCGCCGGCGGCCCGTCCATTGGTCGCGTCATCAATTGATTCAACCGACTGGAATGGGCAATCAGGTTTGCGCGTGACGCTGAAGCCGACAGCATTCATTCCTTCTTGTCTTCACCGGAATCGTCCGGACCTGCCACGATACTGAGCGCCAACCGAAAACCGTGGCCAAAAACGCTCGCCAAAGGGTCGCTCTCACGGCGGATCGCCGACCGGCAATTCACGGCAACATCGTTCCACTTGCCGCCGCGGACCACTCGGATTGAGCCCACTAACGGACCGACTGGATCGACGACGTCGCCAACTGGCAAACGAGCATATCGATCTCGGCACCATTCCGACATGTTTCCATGCATGTCAAACGCGCCATACCGATTGCAACCATAGAGGCACACCGGACTCGAACTGCGGCGGTCAGAAAGGTTAGTGGAGAACCTCGCATAATGATTTAACCACCGATCCGAATCGCCAAAAGAGAACGCTGTCGAACTTCCAGCCCGGCAGGCGTACTCCCACTCCGCTTCGGTTAATAGTCGATACCCGTTACCCGCAGGATCCACACTCACTTCCCATTCACCTCTCGCATTTCTGGCCGCTGAGTCAGGCCGCACACACACGTAGCACGGTTTGCGACTCTCGAGAAGACTCAACCAATTACAGAACAGAACCGCGTCAAACCAGCTAACGTTTTCGGTCGGATAATTCATTGACGGGCTCATTAGTGTCTCGGCAGCCTCTCGACGGATCGGCGTCTTCGACTCCGCCTTGTTATCCAAGAATCGCCGGTACAAGCCCACGGTTACCTCGCGGTCCGAAATCCAATACTCGCTGAGTCGCACTTTT
>JBIKVL010000881.1:0-2768 GCA_044356875.1 Pirellulaceae bacterium
ATACGAATCTTTCCCGCACAGGCGGCGTCCGGTTCCCGCAAACCGACGCCGCCTGTTTTCGTTTTTGATTACCGCCAGCCTCGTTTACCGCCGCACTCGTTTACCGCCGAGCCGCAGGCGATGGCTGCGCCTCCAAACCGATCGGCAACGCGGTGCCGATCTCCGAAAGCCGCCGATTCCCAGCTATACTACGCCGGTCCGGGATTCGACCAATGACCAATGACGAGTGACCAATCGCCCACTGACACTGCGGCGCGATGACGATCGAACAGCCTGCCAGCTCGCTCCGCCTCCAACCATACCAGGGACTCGTGACATGACTGACTCTCGGCCGTCCCATTCGTTCTCCACTCCTAAGTGGCGTGCCGTCGCCGTCGGACTCGGTGGTTTTCTCGCGGCGCTCTCCTACGGCTCCACGCATGGCCCGCTTGAGGCCGGGGTTCGGCCCGTCGCCGCCGCCGAGCTCGATTTCACTCGGGACATCAAACCGATCCTTTCGAACAACTGTTATCGCTGCCATGGACCGGACGAGGCGGAGCGAAAGGGTGGCTCGACAGGCCTGCGGCTCGACACGCCCGAAGGTGCCCAAGCGGACCTGGGCGATGGCGGCCGGGCGATCGCTCCGGGTAAACCGGCCGACAGCCGCCTGCTTGCCCGCGTGGTGTCGTCGGACCCCAACGATCGCATGCCGCCGCCCGGCCACGGCCGAGCTCTCAATGCCCGTGAAATCGAACTGCTAAAAACGTGGATCGCGCAGGGCGCCAAATACGCTCGGCATTGGTCTTACGTCGCCCCTACGCGGCCGGCTGTTCCCGTCGTCCGCGATGGCTCCTGGGCGAAAACCGATATCGACCGCTTTCTGCTCGCCCGTTTGGAGCGGGAACAACTTCGGCCGCAGCCCGAAGCCGATCGCTACACGCTCATCCGCCGCTTGTCCCTCGATTTGACCGGCTTGCCGCCGACATTGGCCGAGGTCGACGCCTTTGTGAACGATTCCGATCCGGAAGCCTACGGCAAGCTCGTGGACCGTTTGCTCGCTAAAGAAGCCTACGGCGAATACTGGGCGCAGTGGTGGCTGGACCTCGCCCGCTACGCCGATTCGGCCGGGTACGCCGACGATCCGGCGCGCACCATCTGGCTCTATCGCGATTACGTCATTCGTTCGCTCAACGCGAATAAGCCATTCGATCGGTTCACGCTCGAGCAGATCGCTGGCGACTTGCTGCCCAACCCCACGGATGAACAGTTGGTCGCGACCGCCTTTCACCGCAACACTCTCACGAACAACGAGGGCGGCACGAACGACGAGGAATTCCGCAACGTGGCGATCGTCGACCGCGTGAATACCACGATGGCCGTGTGGATGGGAACCACGATCGCGTGCGCCCAGTGCCACAGTCACAAGTACGACCCGATTTCGCAGAAAGATTTTTTCCGCTTCTTCGCGATTTTCAATAACTCGGCCGACGCCGACCGCCGGGACGAAAGCCCGTTGCACTCGCTGTTCACGCCGGAACAGACCAGTCAGCGAGCCGGTTGGGAAAAGCGTATCGCGGAACTTGAACAGACTCTCAAGACGCCATCGCCCGCCGTCGCGGCGGGACAGGCCCGCTGGGAAGCCGACTTTCCCCGGGACATCGCCTGGCAGGCCGCGCGGCCGCAAAAGGCCGCCACCCGCTCAGGCGCGGCGGCCACGCTCGAGGCCGACGGCACGGTGCGGATTGGCGGCGAACCGGCGACCGAACGCATCACGGTCGAGCTGCCAGCGCCGCCCGCGAATGCCCGCGCTCTGCGGCTCGAAGCCCTCCCCGACGACGCCTTGCCCGGAAAAGGCCCTGGACTGTCGGGCGGCAACTTCGTCATTTCGTCCATCAGCGCCACGTGGTCTTCGGGCACTCCCGGAAGCCCCGCTGGCAAATTCGTCCGCGTGGACCTGCCCGGCAAGCAGAAGATGCTGTCGCTCGCCGAAGTCCAGGTTTTCTCGGGCAATGACAACATCGCTCCGCGTGGCCAAGCCAAGCAGAGCTCCACCGATTTCAACGGCGATGCCAAGCTGGCCATCGACGGCAACACGGATGGGCGGTACGAGGTCGCCAAGTCGACAACGCATACGGCTGCGTCCGACGATCCGTGGTGGGAAGTCGAGCTGGACTCGGCCCACGCCGTCGATCGCATTGTGGTGTGGAATCGCATCGACCCGAGCGTCGACTCGCGACTGGCCAATTTCCGCGTTTCGCTGCTGGACGCCGCTCGCCAGACCATCTGGACCCAAGAGGTTGCGGCTCCTCCAAAACCGAGCGTGGAATTGGCTCTGGGAGGCCAGCGTGCCATCCAGTTCGCCCAGGCTGTCGCCGACTACTCGCAGCCGGAATTCGACGCGTCCCACGTGATCGGCAACAAAGATCCTCAGCAAAAGGGCTGGGCGATCGGCGGTCAAACGGGCCAGCCGCACGCGATCACGCTAGTGGCGGCGGCGCCGATCTCGATTCCGGCGGACGCGATTGTGACCGTCGCCATCGATCACGCCCCGAAGCACGCGAAGCATGTGCTCGGCCGCTTCCGTCTATCCTGGACGACCGACGTGCGCGCCGCCGCCTACGGCGCCACGCCGCTGCCGCTCGTGGAAGCCTTGAACCGGGCGGTCGGCGAGCGAACCGAGGCTCAGCAAGCCGCGCTTCGCGATCATTATCTGGGCTTCGCGCCCGAATTGAACGACACCCGCAAACAGATCGCGGATCTGCGGAAGCAGCTCGCGGATCTTCAGCCGG
>JBIKVL010000884.1:0-2767 GCA_044356875.1 Pirellulaceae bacterium
CCTGCGACCCGCTCCGGCACTTGCAACTCCAATTCGAAGGGCCCGCCATCGCCGGCGACCGTCAGTAACGCGTCGCCTTGCCGCAATGGCCTGCCAGCCAGTCGGTCCCGCAGCCCCCAACTGACAATCCGACCCGCGATCGGACTGCGTACCCGCAACGACTTGCGGCGTCGCTCCAACATCGCCAACCGTTCGGCTTGCGACTTCCGCTGCGTCTGCAGTTGCTCCTCCTCGGCCGCCAGCGCTGCCGCCCGCTGCCGTGACGCCGCATCGCCCGCGCGAGCTTGCAGACGCTGCGATTGGACCGATGCCAACTGGCGCTGCAGACTGTCCACAACGCTCCGCGCCTCCTGCCACTCTTGGTCAAGTTCCGGTGCGTGGACGACCAACAAGAGGGCGTCCGCAGCCACCAATTGGCCATGGTCCACGCGCAGCTCCTCCACGACGCCATCGGCCGGCGCGAACACCTCGCGCCGCGCGACGCTCCGCAATTCGCCCGACGCCCGCACTTCCAACTCGGAAGGGATCAGCAACAGCGCCGCCACCATCAAGGCGAATGCCGCCGCCACGACGGCTCCACGCCGCCAAACGCTTCGCCCGCCCGACCGGTCCCAGCGCAACCAGAATCGACCAAGAGGAACGCGACTCATCATGCGCGCGTTGGCCAACGCCGCCGCCGCATGCGGTTCAAGCTGTCTCAAGAGATCGGCCACCGCACTATCGAAAGATCGTTCGATCCGCTCGCATACGAGCGTGGCGAACACGGTCGACCCGCTCGAGTTCGAATCCAAAGCCGCCGCCGCCTGGGACTCGGACGCGGCCGCCGCGGATACGTCCGACGACTTTGGCAACCGCAGAGGCACGATCACCAGCGCTTGGCCGGGCGAAACCTCGCGGTAGGCCTCCCATAAAGTTGACAACTCGGGAGGCAGTTCTTCCGCGGCCGTGCCGCCGCTCGGCCGGCCGCCCAACCACAGCGGCTCGCCGATCGCGGCGACGGCGGAACAGAGCGGCTCGAGCCGCTCTACCACCGCCGACTGACGATGCGGCTGCTCCGATCCGCTGATCGCCGCCAACCGCTGGCGCCTTCTTGCCGCGAGCGACACGGCGACGCGATCGCAATCCAACACGATTCGTGCTTCGTTCACCAACTGCTGGGTCGCCGCCTCCAGCGAAAGGTGTTCATGCAATTGAACGAGCAATGGATCGAGCCGGTTTTGCCGCGCTCCGGCCTGGCGGGCTTCGAACAAAGCCCGCCGGAGCGCGAACAAGCGGATCTCCTCTGCCAGCGCCTCCGCCAATCGCGCGAAGCCTTGCGTCGCAGCCCCCGAGTCCGGTTGGTCGCGCCACGCGACAAACACGCCACCCACGAGGTCGCCCTTTCCGAACGGCGCCGCGACCGCCAAAGTTCGCGCTTCAGGCCCGGCGGTCAACCGAGCGGCATTGGCCTCCCACGCGGCGGCGACGAGCGATTTCTCGGCGAGCGCCCGTTCGGCGAACGCCCGTTCGGCGAACGCCCGTTTTGCAGGGACGCGTTCAGCGCGATTAGGCTCCGCCGAATCGGGCGGTGGGATGGATTCGCCGCCCCTTGCCGAGCGGTTCCAACGGCCCGCGTCGAGTTGCCATAGCGACCATCCGATCACCCCGATGGGCGCCAGTTGCCGGGTGAGCAAGCCATGAAAGTCGTCGGGATTGTTCAAGTTGAAGGCGGCGCGGCGGACGCCGTCCAGCGCCTCGTCGATCACTTGCCAGCCGGAGTTGCCGGTTGGCGAGTGGGATGAGGAACCGGACATGGACGCATTCCTTTCGACTAACGGTTGGCAACGGCTTCCCTGCTTCCCTTGATACGCCGCCCACTCGGACCAACAGCATACCACTCCCTCGAAACTGACGGTGGCGGCGGCTTCGCCGGCCGCATCGAGTTTAACGGTTGCAATCGACGTGTGGGATGCTCCGCCGAAGACAGGGGCACCTCGATGTCAGGCGGGCGAGCAGACCGGTTTGATTCGTGTTCCGTGCGCAATCGATCGAAGAATCACACGTAGATCAATCGTTGGTTTGGTTACGACCGGCTGAAGTTCACTAACCCATTTTTGGGGATCGTGGTTGGTGGTGTCCCACATGGCGTGCTTTTATCCGAGCAATCGACTTGGCAACCGGCTGCGGTTGGGGTTGATTTGCGCGGTGCTGGGAATCGTGTGCGGCGGCTGCGTCGTGCGCACGAAAAGCGCCTTCGTCGGCACGGCGACCGACCTCACCGTCACGCAATTGAAGGTCGAGTATCCCGATGTGGCGGCGCCGTTTGGCGAGGAAACCGTCCCGACCCTGCCGCCGCGAACCTTGCGCAACCTGCAAGCACTCGAGTATTGGGATCTGACGCTGGAAGCGGCGGTCCGAACCGCGCTCGAGAACTCCCGCGTGCTTCGCGACCTGGGCGGGGCGGTCGTCCGCGCGCCGGAGAACGCGTCGAGCGCCTTCGATCCGGCGATCCAGGAGACCGACCCGCGCTTCGGCGTCGACGCGGCGCTCGCCGAGTTCGACGCCCAATTGCGGAACGTCTTTGGCAGCGAACGCACCGACCGCCGCCTGAACAACCGCGTCCTCGGCAACCTCGGCGTGCTGGAAGGCCACAAGGACCAACTCGATACGCAGATCTCGAAACGCACCGCCGCTGGCTCGCAGTTCTCCGTTCGCCAACACTTGGACTTCGATCGCGACAACAACTTGGCGAACGAATTCCCGGGCGGAGCGTCGAATGTGTTCTACG
>JBIKVL010000885.1:0-2760 GCA_044356875.1 Pirellulaceae bacterium
CGAGCCGCTGAACGCTTCAAGCTTGTCGCCGAGCAAAACAAAAAGGCGAGCGCGACGTTCCTGGCGGAAAACAAGAAGAAGCCGACTGTGAAGTCCACCGCGAGCGGCCTGCAGTACGAGGTCATCAAGGCGGGACCGGGCCGAGTGACCGCGAAGTCGACCGACACTGTCAAGGCGAACTACCATGGCACGCTGATCGACGGCACCGTGTTCGATACCACGCAAGGCGACCAACCGGTGGTCATCGAGGCATCGAACGCGATCGCGGGCTGGACCGAAGCCTTGCAATTGATGCGGGCGGGCGACAAGTGGCGGCTGTATGTTCCTTCCGAGTTAGCTTATGGGGCCGAAGGCTACGGGCCCGTACCCCCGAACGCGTTGTTGATTTTCGAACTCGAACTGCTCGAAATCACCGCTCCCGTCAACGCCACCCCGGTCGGACAGGGCACGCTGCCGCGGCAGATCAAGTAACGGCTTGGCCCTCGACCATGCGTCGCGAACGAAAGAACCCCGGTTCGGCCCACGAACCGGGGTTTTTTCACGCGCCGACCTGCGGTATACCACTCAGTCCGACGCTTGACCGCCGCAAATCGGCGCGGCTCGCCGTCGCGTCCCAGGGGTCCTTTCGAACCACTCTCCCAGGAATTCGCTAATGCGTACCCTTCGAAGTCTCCGCCTCCGTTCGCGTGCGGCCGCGTTCGCCGCCGCCGGCGCGGCCGCGTTTGCCTGCGCCTCGTCCGTGCTGTCAAGCCTGAGCACGCCGCCGGGCGCCGATGCTCAGGAAACCACGGCCGCCGCCAAGCAGGAAGCTAAGCAAGAAGCCAAGCAAGGAACCACGTCAGCCGTCGCGAAATTGCAGCCGCTGCCGGACACGCCGACGTCGCTGAAGCAGGTCCGAGCGTTCCCCAATTTGCGGTTCCGTCGGCCGATCGTGCTGACGCACGCGCCGGACGGTTCGGACCGGGTTTTCGTCGCGTCGCAGCTCGGCGCCGTCCAGGTGTTCCCCAATGATCCGGATGTGAAGGAAACCCAGGTCTCCACGTTCATCGACCTCGAAGATCGCGTGATCTACAAGGACAACGAGAACGAGGAAGGTTTGCTCGGGTTGGTATTCCATCCGAAGTTCAAGGAGAACGGGCAGTTCTTCGTCTATTACACAACCCGTTCGGCTCCGCATACGTCGGTCATCTCGCGGTTTCGCACGATGCCGGGCGACCTGACCAAGGGCGATCCCGCGTCGGAAGAGGAATTGCTCCGCATTCCGCAGCCGTACTGGAACCATAATGGCGGCGGTTTGGCGATCGGCCCGGACGGCTATCTGTACATCGCGCTCGGCGACGGCGGTTTCAAGGACGACCCGCACGGGCACGGCCAGAACCTCGAAACGCTGCTCGGCTCGATCCTGCGGATCGACGTGAATCGCAAGGACGCGGGAAAGAACTACGCCATTCCGGCGGACAATCCGTTCCGCGAAAAGGCCAAGGCGCAACCGGAGATCTACGCTTACGGCTTCCGCAACGTCTGGGGCATGGCGTTCGACTCGGCGACCGGACTGCTATGGGCGGCCGATGTCGGCCAAGACCTTTGGGAAGAAATCGACATCGTCGAGAAGGGCGGCAATTACGGCTGGAAACTCCGCGAGGCCACGCACAAATTCAAGGATGGTTCCGACGCTCGGCCGGATCTTGTCGAACCGGTCTGGGAATACCACCACGACATCGGTAAGTCGATCACCGGCGGTTTCGTCTACCGTGGAAAGAAGCTGCCTGATCTCGTCGGTTGCTATCTGTACGCCGACTATGTCAGCGGCAAAGTGTGGGCATTGAAGCTGGACGAAAAGACCCGCAAGCCGGTTGCGAATTACGCGGTCCAGGACACGAAGATGCCGATCATCGCGTTCGGGGCCGACAGCCAAGGCGAGGCCTACATGACGGACTCGTTCGGCCAAATCTGGACGATCGGCAAGTAGCCCGCCACCCATCTCAAGGACCGCGACCATGGCCGTTTCCAACGACCGATTCTCCCCTTCGCCGCCCGCGCGTGACCCGCAAGTCGCCGCGCGGCTCGAAAAGGCCGTGGAAATGGCGCGGCGCGCGGGCCAAGTGACGCTCGAACACTTCCGCCGCGACGATTTGGCGGTCGAGCGGAAGGCGGACAACTCGCCGGTCACCGTCGCGGACCAGTCGGCCGAACGGCTCATGCGGGAACTGATCGCGGACTGGTTCCCGCAGGACGCGATCGTGGGCGAAGAGCTGGGCGAACAGAGCGGCGCGAGCGGCTTTCGTTGGATCCTTGATCCGATCGACGGAACGAAGTCTTTCATCTGCGGCGTGCCGCTCTACAGCACGCTGATTGGTGTCGAGCGGGACGGTCAGAGCGTGCTGGGAGTGATCCACATTCCCGCACTCGATGAGTGCGTGTACGCCGCGCGGGGTGGCGGCGCCTTCTACTCGCAAGGCGGCTCCGCGCCGCGGCCGGCCCGCGTTTCCAACCGGCCGCTGTCGGCCGGTTTGTTCGCCACGTCCCAAGTCGACAGTTTCTCGAAACGCGGGGCGTTCGGCGCGTATGAACGCTTGCAGGCCGCCGCCTATGTGACTCGCACGTGGGGAGACGGCTACGGCTATCTGCTGGTCGCGACTGGCCGAGCGGAAGCGATGGTCGACCCCATCATGAATGTCTGGGATGCCGCCGCGCTCCTGCCCGTAATGGAAGAAGCCGGCGGCTCGTTCACCGACTGGAACGGCGTGCCGACGATTCACG
>JBIKVL010000886.1:0-2758 GCA_044356875.1 Pirellulaceae bacterium
GGCGGGGGCTTACCAAGCCCAGTATTTGGCGAAGAACCTGTGGAGCGGCCTGTGGTACTTCGGGCTGCTCAACGGACTTTGGATTCTCTTCTCGACCCACTTGGGGAACACCGACGTCTTGGTCCGCACCGTGACCGACGCGTTATGGACCGCTAGCCGCCGGTTGCGGTCCAACCCGCGACTGGGCGTGGGGCGGCTGTACTACGCCTTGCTCATCGGGTTCACCATCTGGGGTTTCGTCGTGGTGAACTTGGCGGGCGCCATGACGTTGTTCAAGATTCTGGCGGCGATCGCGGGACTGGTGCTGGTCCCGGCTAGCATCCAGGTGCTGCGCGTCAACACGCGGCTGTTGCCGCCCGAACTGCGACCCAGTTGGTGGCGGCGGGGCGCGCTCGTCGCCTGTTCGGTGTTTTACGCCGCCGTCAGTTGGGCGATGCTGACCTCGCAGTTGGCCCCGTTCTGGAAAAAATTCACGGCCAGCGTGGCGCTGGCAGGCGGTTGACTTCGCGGGACAGCTCCGTAAGATTCCGACAGTTTCACGTGGGGCGTGAAGCAATCGATCAGGAGTCTTTCCCGATGAGCGCCCCCGGTGTCGACATCTTTAATCGTCCAGATCGTTTGGACGAATTGCGGCTTACGCTGGTTTCCGGCGTGGGCCCGTTGACTCGCAAAGCTCTCTTAACGGCGTTCGGAACCGCCAGCGCGGTCTTCGACGCGACGATCGCCCATCTCTCCGAGGTTCCCGGAGTGGGCCCCAAGCTGTCCGGCCGTCTGGCCTCGGCTCGCGCGACGATCGACGCGGCGGACGAGGTGCGGGTGTGCCGCGCGAATGGCTTGGGGATTCTGATGGAGTCGGACTCGGACTATCCCGAGCGGCTGCGGCAGATTCCCGATCCGCCGGGCGTGTTGTTCATGGCGGGCGAGTTGGAATCGCGGGACGCGTTGGCGGTGGCGATCGTCGGCACGCGGCACGCGACGCAGTATGGACTGCTGATGGCGGAGAAGCTGGCGGGAGGACTGGCGCAGGCGGGCTACACCGTGGTCAGCGGGTTGGCACGGGGCATCGACGCGGCGGCGCATCGCGGCGCGATGGCGGCGGGCGGCCGCACGATCGCGGTGCTCGGCAGCGGCATTTTGAACCTGTATCCGCCAGAACACGCCGAGCTCGCTGGACAGGTGCGAAATTGCGGGGCGGTGCTGAGCGAGGCTCCGCCCCGGATGCCGGCGTCGGCGGGGATGTTCCCGCAACGCAACCGCGTGATTACGGGATTGTGTTTGGGGACGATTGTGGTGGAGGCGGCCGAGCAATCCGGAGCGTTGGTGTCGGCGACGCACGCGATGGAGCAGGGGCGGGAGGTGTTCGCAGTGCCTGGTCGAGTGGACAGCCGGATGTCGCGGGGCTGCCATCGGCTGATTCGCGACGGCGCGACATTGGTGGAATCGGTGGACGATGTGCTGGAACAGCTGGGGCCGTTGGCGGACGTGGCGAAGCTGGCCGACGGCCGCGAGGTCCGCCACGCGGCCGAGCTACAACTGAACGAGGTGGAACGCGACGTGCTCGAGCTGATTGGCGATGGCCCGACGCTGATCGATGTGGTGGCGCGCCAGAGCGGCCTACCGACGGCCAGAGTGCTGGCGACGTTGACGATTCTGGAAATGCGGCGGCTGGTGCGGCGGCTGGGCGGCAGCTCGGTGTGCCGCGTGTGAGCGGCATGGCGGAGCGGATGGGCAAAGTCGTGGACCACTCCGTGGTCCAACGGGCAGCTGGCCCGCGCTCCAGGCGAACACGATGCGGCGGCAGGTTCGCGGCGGCATGTTCGCGGCGGATTGCCGCCAGTCGAAACGAGTCCCAGCATCGACGTTAGGAAAAAGGGCCCACGTCAGCTTAGGTCGCGGCAACAGGCGGTGGGCGGCGGGTGAAGACGCATCCGGGACGATGCCGCCCTTCGCTTCGGAATAATCCGTCCAAAGCGAAAGGGTAGGTCACGTTGCGGTGGTCCCCTTTTTGATGTCGATGGGCGAAAGCGGCGCCGGGCGCCTCGCGGTGGCTCCCAATTCGATGATCGTTGCCACACGCAAATGCCATGGCAATGCGTCTCCGCACCGCTTGGCTGCTTGACCTCCAGTCCACTCGGCCTCCCGTCCACTCGGCCTCCCGTCCGCTTGGCCGCCGCCGGGCCGCTAAGCCGCTTCGAAAGAGTCAATAGACTGTCTTTTATGGTTTTTCCGCCTGGGCGAGCGGATTCTCGGCCAGCATTCGTTGCCCGGTTTGGTCGATGAAGCTCCTGGCGAGCGAGCCGACGTCGTTGACTCAGCAGCCTCTCCGGCGTGGGAGCTGGAGCTGCCGTTCCGATACATAAGTGGTTACAGGGAATAAGGTTACCAAACTCGCGTTCCAAGCTGCCGAAGTCAGAAACCGCCTGCAAATCGCCCGCTGGCCCAAATCGCCATCAAAAAAAGACAGTCTATTGCTGATTCGTTCTTGGCCCGAGGCCGCCCGGCAAGGCCATAATCCTCGCGGGTTTCAGGCGTGGACGATGGCGATTGAGGGGCAAACGGCGGCCTTCAACCTGCCACCGACGCGTCTTCAACCTCCCACCAACACGCCGAAGAGGAGAGAATGGGCTCCGACACGCCAAAGGTCAGCCCAAGTTAACATGCGATCCCTCTGTAGAAGGGATTTCGCGAGCTGTTTTTCGCGTCCGAAGTCCGAACGCGCGCAGCAATCCCCGGTGCTGTTCGCCGACAGCTTTTTTGG
>JBIKVL010000887.1:0-2757 GCA_044356875.1 Pirellulaceae bacterium
GTCGGGCCGACCATCGCCGTCGAAATCGCCGAAGGCCGGTTTCGTCCTGGCAACCCCGTATTGAATGCCGCTGTTCGTGGACCACTCAAAGCCGGCCGGCGTGTTGATCGCCAGCAGTCCGGTGCCCGCTCCAAAAAGGAAGTCGTCGCGGCCGTCGCCATTGACGTCCGCGACCGCGAGATGATCACCCCGCAGCGTCGCGTGCGGCGCTTCGGGACCGAGTTTCGCGGCGACCGAGCGGTCTTCAAAGCCGAGCGCGGCGGCGTTGCCCATGGCCGGAACGCCCGTATTGCGGTAGAGCCGCAGGCCGAGGAAACCGTTGGCCAGCAGCACGTCGAGCCGTTTGTCGCCATCGAAGTCGATGAACGCGGCGGCGGAAAGTTGATAATAAGGTTCCTTCGGCAGGCCGGCCGATTCGTCTTTGAAGCTGCCGCCTTGGTTGACGAGCAATTTCGGACCAGCGGGCGTTGCGAGCAACAGGTCCGGTTTGCCGTCGCCGTTCACATCGCCAAACTCGACGCTGCGCGCTCCGCCGGTGAGCGGCAGCGAGACTTCGCTGAGCGCCGTTCCCTCGACCCGCAACAGCGACGCTTTCGTGGAGCCGTAGAGGCAGAAATCGGACTTTCCATCGCCGTCGACATCGGCGAGCGCCACGCCGCGGGCGTCGGGATCGACACGGCTGACGCCAGCGTAGTGGGAGAAGCCCGCCATGCCGGCGAGTTTGCGGAAGTCGTCCCCGCCCCAGCCGGCGAAATCGCGCTGCGCGTTGTAGTCCTGGATCTTCAGGCTGGCTCGAAGACGCTGGATCCGGCCGTTCCGCATTTGCAAGGCCTGTTTATCGCCGTCGACCATGCAGGGCACCACCACCTCCTGGCCGGCGACCATCGCGGTGACCATCGCGGCCAGCTTTTCGGCCTGGCCGGCGAACGTCCGCAACATATAAGGCTCGCCGTGGCTCATATTCCACCACTCGCCGCCCGCGTACGCTTGGTACCAGTAGGTGCCGATACATGTTTCGCTGGCCCCGCCGTTATTAAAGAACACGGCCAGCTTGCCAGGCTCGGCGTATTCCATAATCGCCCGCCATTCGCGTTCATGGAAACCGCCGCGGCCGATGTTGTGCCGAATGACCTCTCCGGGCTGCGAACCTTTTAGATCCTGGACTTTCCGGAAGAGGATCAAATTGCGTTCGCGATCGACCTTGTCGATTCGCAGGACCGAAATCGACGTCGATTCCTGGACGACTCGGCCGAGCGAGTACGGAATCTCGACGTAGGCGAGCAGACTTGCCGGTTGGGCCGCCACCGTCAGCACGAGCGCGATCAATGCGAGACGGCGGCCAACCCTGCCACACGCCGTTCGCAACAGGGCCTTGATCGAGGGCGAAAGGGTCATCGCGGAGCTCCTCATGGCACGGTTATGGAGTGGCTTGTCCGGTTTGCAAGGCGGTCAGCCGCTCCTGAGCGGTCTTGGCCCAATCGCTGTTCGGGAAGTCTTTCAAGACGCGTTCATACAGGCGGCGGGCCTGGGGCGTCTGTTTCAGTTCGATCAGGACTTTGCCGGCTTCGAGCAACGCGGCGGCGCTCCATTCGGGATAGTCGTAAGTGAATGGCACGACGAGCAGGCCGTTCACCGCCTCGGGCAACCGCCGCTGTTCGACTCGGCACATGGCCAGCTGGTATTGGGCGCGAGCGGCGATTTCAGCGGCCGTTTCCTGGATGACCAATTGATACTGCTGGGCCGCTTGATCGAACTGTTTCTGGTTTTGGAGACTCCAGGCGATCCCATAGCGGGCATCTTGGCGATACGGACTTTGGGCGAAACGCTGCAATAAGGTTTCGTTCGTTTGACGGCTTTGATCCCATTGGCTAGCCAGAGCTTGGGCATGGCCAAGCCTTAGCAAAACACGGTCGCTTAGGCCAGGCACGTTTTGCAGCGGCCCCTGGTCGCGGAATGGCAGCCAAAGTTCGATCGCCTTGGCGAATTGGCTGGCTTCCATCTGGCTCTCGCCCGCTCGATAGCGGGCTTCCGCCGCCAGCGGACTCTGCGGGTTGGCGGCGACGGCGGAGAATTGCGGCAAGGCGTTGGCGTAGTCCTTCTTCGCCACGAGGGCGACGCCGAGCCGCATCCGCAATCGCTCCTCGACGGCCGGCGCCGGTTCCAGATCGATCGCCTCGCTGAGCATCGCGATGGCCGGATCGAGTTCTCCGCGACGCGCGTGGAGCTCGGCCAATTCCAGCCGCGCGAGCACCGCGAGGGGCGAATCGCCTTTCGCCGCGATGAGCGTTTGGTACTGCGTGCGGGCAAGCTGTTCGGCAGGCTGCACGGCGATCGCGCTGAGCGGCGGGACGGCCCGGCGCTGTTGCGGCACAGCCGGGGCGTTGGCTGGCGGCGGCGTTTTCGCCTGCTGGTCGAGCCACGCTTTCAGCTGTTCGTCGGCGAGCTTCGCGCGGGCGGCGGCGATTTCGGCGTCCGCGACAGATTGAAAGCACCAAGCCGCCTCGTAAAGCATCCGTTGATGGACATCGGAGCCAGCCGCTTTCGCGGCG
This sequence comes from Pirellulaceae bacterium, assembly GCA_044356875.1. Classification (GTDB taxonomy): domain Bacteria; phylum Planctomycetota; class Planctomycetia; order Pirellulales; family Pirellulaceae; genus CAIXSC01. The sequence continues at coordinate 2,550 of JBIKVL010000887.1, forward strand.
ATCGCCGCCGCTTGTTGCACCAGGAACTGGCCAGCGTCGGCGAGCGCCTTGGTGGCTTCGTCCAACTGTTTCGTGGCGGCGGCCAGTTCCTCAGGCTTCAGCCCCGGCTTTTCGCGGGAGACAAACGCGAGCTGTTGACGGGCGAACGCCTCTTCGCGGCGGCACTGTCCGACGCGCCACGCCGCCTCGGGGCCTTCGGGAGCAGCCG
>JBIKVL010000062.1:0-10012 GCA_044356875.1 Pirellulaceae bacterium
AATTCATCCGATCGGTCACCGTGACATACTGATTGTAGTCCAGGTGTTCACCGATCTTCTCGAAGCCGGAATGCAGGTAACCGATGTCGGGAATCGCGTCGACAACGCGTTCGCCGTCGAGCTTCAAGACGATTCGCAACGTTGTGTGCGTCGCGGGATGCTGCGGACCGAAGTTCAACGTCCACAGATAATCCTGCTCGGAACTGTTCGCGTTCCGCAATGTCGCTGGCGTAATTGGCATGTTGACCCTCAGGACTCGGCCCGTCGGAGCACGGGGAAGTTATGCCGCTCGCCACGTCCCTGCATCGGATAGTCTTTCCGCAAGGGATGGGCCGTGAATTCCTCGGGCATCAGTACCCGCCGGAGATCGGGATGTCCGTCGAAGCGAATGCCGAACATGTCCCACACCTCACGCTCTATCCAGTCCGCGCCACCCCAGAGCGGAGTCGCGGAGGGGACTGTCAGGTCGGGTTCGTTCAGCATCACCCGGACGGTCAAGCGGAGGTTCTCCGCGATGTTCGTCAATAAATAGACCAAGCCGAAGCGGTCGGCGGCCCCACGGTAGTTCAGGTAGTCGACGCAGGAAATGTCAACGAGCAGATTGAATCCCTTCTGCTCCTTGAGCCAGCGTAAGGCCGCGAACAAATCGTCTTTCTTCACCACCGCCCGCTGTTCGCCACGAAACTCCGTCACCGCCGTGGACGGAAACGTGGCTTGCAGTTGGGTCATGATCTCCGCAACTGTCGGCATAGCGTCTATGTCTCCACGAAGCCTTACTCGATTCGATCGCCAACGGTGAAAGCGGCTCACTATCACAAGCGTGGAACGGTTCGAAGCTAGCGACGCCGCGCGACCAATGGTTCGCGGATCACTGGCAACTCGACCAACGCCCGCTTCGGACTCTGGCGTTCAGCGGTGCGGAATTCGTCGCCCATGATCGTTCCCTCCCGCTGGATCTTGTCTTGGAGGTCGATGATCGCCTGGATCAACTGTTCCGGCCGAGGAGGACAGCCGGGGACGTACATGTCCACCGGCACGAACCGGTCAATGCCTTGAACCACCGAGTATGTATCGAACACGCCACCGGTGGATGCACAAGCTCCCATGGAGATACACCATTTCGGCTCGTTCATCTGCAACCAGATCCGCTGCAGCACCGGGAGCATCTTCATGACCACGCGGCCCGCTACGATCATCAAATCGCATTGCCGCGGGCTAAAGCGGAACACTTCCGCTCCAAACCGCGCCAAATCGTGACGGCTGGCGCCCGTCGCCATCAGTTCGATGCCGCAGCACGCGGTCGCGAACGGCATTGGCCACAAACTGTTCTTGCGGCACCAACTGGCGACTTCGTCCAGCTTGGTAATCAACACATTTTCCGGAAGCTCTACCGCCATCGGAATACCCCCTTCCGCCACGCGTAGACAAAGCCCAAGGCGAGCAGCGTGATGAAGGCGAGCACCTCGCCAAACACCAACAGCCGATTGAATCCCGTCGGGTCGCTTGTGGCGACATATTGAAGGCCGTCCGCATTCCGACTGGCCACCGCCCAGGGATAAAGAAAAAGCAATTCCACGTCGAACAGCAAAAACGCCACCGCGACCAAATGGAACCGAACATCGAACCGCCGCCGCGTGTCATGGATCGGGTCCATGCCGCTCTCGTACGGCATTTCCTTGACGGCCCCCTGCTTCTTCGGGCCCACCAGCGAACCAACCGTCAACAGCCCGACGGCCAACAAGCCGGCGCACAACACGAACAGCAGGATCGGCAGCAGGAAACTCCAGCCTTCCATAGGTCGCCAGTCTGCTTAAAATTTAGATTCGAAACACGTTAGTATCGCTCAGAGCCCACCACGCCACGCCGCCCCGCGTACGTTCTTCATCACGGGCCTGCTCGTAATCGCCAACCGAGGGTCCGCCAACCAAGGGTCCGCTAATCCGGGGTCGGATCGACGCTAGTTCGACCAAACATTGTGAATCTCTTCACAATGTCCGTCCGAAAAAAACGCCCGGACGGGCGAAGCTTCCGCAACTGCTATCATCCGCAGCATGTTAGCCGTCGCTCGGAAGGTGGTCAATCCGGGCTAACGCCGCCCGTCGAGTCCGCCGCTGTCGGCATGCTCGTCCTACGCGACAAGGTTCCGCGCCAGCCGGATTTCCGCTACGATCCATCCCAGTTCCCGGCGAATTCGCCTGCCGCACGGCGACAGCCGCATCATTTTTTGCTCCACCCACTACCCACTACCCACTACCCACTACCCACTGACTGACTCGAAATCGGGAAAACGTATCTATGGGAATTGATCTTGTTGCGACGCTCAGCGACCTCGTTCGACTGCCCAGTGTGAATCCGATGGGGCGTCCGGTGTCGGGCGACATCTACTTCGAGCACCGCATGACGGAGTATCTGCAGGAGCTCTTCCAGCAGCTTGGCGTGCCGTGGACGCGGCAGGCGGTCGCGCCGCTACGCGAAAACATCGTCGCTCGGCTCGACGGCGATAGCTCGCCGGAGAAGGGGGGCCCGCTGCTGATGCTCGAGGCGCATCAGGACACGGTGCCGGTGGACGGCATGACGATCCCGCCGTGGACGCCCACCATCGCCGACGGCAAGCTGTACGGGCGTGGGTCGTGCGATATCAAGGGCGGCATGGCGAGCATGTTGTGGGCGTTCGCGAAACTGGCGGAAGAGCGGCCCGCGAATCGCCCCACGGTCCTAATGGCTTGCTCGGTGAACGAGGAACACGGGTTTTACGGTGCCCGCGAGCTGGCGCAGTTATGGCAGCAACCGGAAGCTGGAGCGGTGGTGCCCCGGCGGCCCGATGCGGTGATTGTCGCCGAACCGACGCTGTTGAACGTGGTGGTGGCCCACAAAGGCACCGTGCGTTGGCGGTGCCGTACGTCGGGCAGGGCGGCGCACAGTTCGCGGCCGGAACTGGGCGACAACGCGATCTATCACATGGCCCGAGTGCTGAAGGCGCTCGAAGTCTACGCTCGGGACGAAGCGCCGGCGTTGACGCGCCATCGGCTAGTTGGGCATCCCACGCTCAGCGTCGGCGTGGTCTCGGGGGGAATCAGCGTCAACACGGTTCCTGACGACTGCTATATCGAGATCGATCGTCGCGTCGTTCCCGGCGAGAACCCGCACGAAGCGCGGGCGAAAGTCATCGCCTACGTGGAGGCGCACACGCCGCCAGGAACTCCGATCGCCCACGAAGATCCGTTCATCGCGGGCGGTGGCTTGTCGGACGACACTAACGGACAGCTAGCCGAACGTCTCGGGGCGGTCGCGAAACCGTATGGCGGTGGGTTGCCGCAGGGCGTGCCGTACGGAACCAACGCCCCGGCGTACGCGGCGGCCGGTGCGCCCACCGTCGTCTTCGGCCCCGGATCGATCGATCAGGCTCACACCAAGGACGAGTGGGTGGAGATCGCGCAGCTGCATTCCGCCGGCGAAATCCTCTTCGACTTCGCTCGGCGGTTCACGGCCTGACCGTACGCCGCTTCGACCAGTTCGAGGCGTTCGAGGCGTTCGAGGCGTTCGGCCTAGAAAATATCCATGCGGAAGTGGTTGCCCCAGTGGTAGCGTTGGCCTTGGGGCAGTTCGTTGTGCCACTTTTTGTTGTACACCGGAATCCGCATTTCGTTCGGATAACGGAAATACAGGCTCTCGCTGCTGCGATAGTATTCGTTGCCCCAGTAGTTCTGCGGGTAGAACACGTAGGGGTAATGGTAGAAGCGTTCCCAGTCGCGTTGCTGGTAAGCGCCGCCCCAGACGCGTCCGTAGGCCCGCTCGTCGGCCGTCGCGGCGCCGGTCGCGGCGCACCACAGAGCGCTGGTGGCCACCAGCGCGAGAATCGTTTGGCGGAACATCCCTTTCCCCCTCTTCAAGTCGCTCGGAAAAATCGCTTGGCGGGCGCGTGGCCCACACGGGCCGAGCCTGCCATCCAGCCTCTGCCATCGACCGCCCGAATAACCGGGAATGAAGGAAAAATCGTCAGGCGGTAGAGTCCCCGACTTTGCCGGTCGAACCGGTTCTCGCGGTCAACGGGAACCGCCCACCGTCGGCAATAGACCGGCACCGCCGACGCCGTACAGTTATCCCGACCGACTTTCGCGACCGACTTTCCCGACCGACTTTCCCGCTCCGCTAACCCTCGACGATCCAGCCGAGGCTGGCCCAATACTCGTAAATCCACGGATGAGACCAAGGTTTTGTAGCGGACCAAGCGGCGGAAAACACGCTCGCGGCCAACAGCGCAACGGCGGCGAGTCTTCCCCAGCGTGCCCGCAGCGCGGCGTCGGCGGCCGAGGCCATCGGCAAGCACCAGAGTGGAATCAGCCAAAACAGCCAGCGAAACCCGCAACTGACTCCGCCATAATTTCGGTCGATCAGCGGACGGGCTACGTAGAAGGTCAGGCACACCACCGTTAGCAGTCCCGCGATCGCCACCCACAATCGGATTTGTCCCGAGCCTTTTCGCCAAGCCAACCAGCCACCAGCGAGTGACAAAAGCCAAATGGGCGTCACGGAGAACACCCCGTGATGCCCGAATGTCGCGTGGAACAGGTAGGCCCAACGGGACGGTTCGCCGCGGTCCACGCCGCGTAGCCGGTCCGGCGTCCAGTAAGAGCCCTCGTAGTCGTACCAGTTCCGCCATTCGCGGCATTCCAGCCCGTTCTCGGCCGCAATGACGGCCCAGCGGCGGTGAGACTCCGGATCCCAGAGCGTCCACCGCGCCGCGCCGGACGCCGTTGCGGTCGCGGGTCGATGGGTCGCGCGCTCCGACACTTCGATCCCAGCGCTGGCGAGCGTCGCGCGCAGCTCCGGCGAGACCCGCGCCGAACCGCGGACGCTGGCGTCCCACGGTGTCTCCGCGATCTTCGCCACCACCGCGCCGTCCGCCCGGTTGGCGTACGCCGGACGCCACTCGCCGTGCGCCGCAAAGTTAAGACCGAACGCGACAGCAGCGACCATCGCCGCCGCGGGCAAGAAGCCGATGAACAGTCCGAGCGGCGCGGTCCGGCCCACGACCAACCCCAAAACCGCCAGCAGCGAAAGCGCCGGGAGCTCAAACGCGGTCGCAAGCGCCGCCGCTCCGCCCGCCACCGCGCACCACGCGGCCATGGATAGCTTCGTGCCCATCTGCTTCCCGCGTAGCAAGCGCCACACGGCGAAGACCGCGACCTGCGTGGCGACCGCGGCGGGTATGTGATTGTTGAGCGTGACCGCCATCGGTCCGAGCAACGTGCCGAAGGCGGCGGCCACCAACACAAACAAGCGGCCTTCACGCGTTCGCGATTCGACCATCAGCATTCGGGCGAGCAGCCACCAAGCGGCTGCGAGCGGCAGCAGATTGACGAACACCAGCGTGAGGCGGCCGACATATTTGGGGTTGTCAACTAAACGCGCCCCGGTCGCCCATTCGACAACTCCGCAAACGCCGGCGACCAGGGTGGCGAGCAACGGCGGTTTGCTCGAATAAAAGTGCTCGCGGCCGTCCGCGCCGCGATGACGGACCATGTCGATGCTGTGCCATTCGGTGTCGCGTTTGGCCCGCGGCGGTTTAAGCCCGCCGTCGTCTTCCGGCAGCGGCGTGGTGAATGAGACCTTGTCCAATTCGTAAGTGCCATGTTCGAGCAACGCGCGGACCGTGGCCCAGCGACTGCGATCGTTCGCGCTGAGGAACGGCGTGCGGCCCTGCGGCGATTGCACCCGGCCAAGGTGCCCTGCCAACAGGGCGATCGCCACCCCGATAATGCAAGCCGCCCACCGCGATTGGCGGCGCACGCGGCCACCGCCTGACAAGCTCGGCGAGGAGCCGCACGGTGGACTGCGGGCCGGATTGCTCGACAGTCCGTGGGACAAACTATCCGGCAAGTTCGAGGGGCGGTTCATGGCCCACTTCCCAACGCGTTATTCCCGGTCGGCGCGTCGAGCCCCACAGGAGATTGTGTCGAAGGCTGTCGCGCGGCGGCCGGGCTCCTGACAGCCAGCAATTCACGAACTCGGGCGAGCGGGACCGCTGGCGTTTGGCGGCCGACGATGCGGGCCGAGTTCGCTACCGCCAGTTCGGCCACGAGCCCCAGAGCCCACAGGACCACGCCCGCGACGATCCACTGGGAACCGAACCAGGCGCCGGGAATCCACGAACCCAACGCGGTGCCAAGCGGAGGGACCACAGCCCGAGCGACCGCAAACAGCCATGCGACCGCGAACATCGCCATGCCGAACCCGGCGCTCGCCAGTGCCATCCCTCCTAGGAAATGCTGGGGCCGGTCGCCGTAGCGGGTGAGAAACAGCGCTGTCCCAAGATCCAGAAAACCTTTGATGTTCCGGGAAAAACCGTACTTGGACCGGCCAAATTCGCGCGGGCGATGATTCACGGTCAGCTCCGTGACGCGCCAACCACGCGCGGCCGCCAGCACCGGAATGAAGCGGTGCATTTCGCCGTAGAGCGGCAAGTCTTCCAAAACCTCGCGGCGGTACATTTTGTAGCCGCAGTTGTGGTCGTGCAGCCACACGCCTGACATGCGGCTCACGAGCCAGTTGAAGATCCGCGAAGGCAGCACCTTATCGACCGGATCGTGGCGGACCTGTTTCCAACCGCTGACCAGATCCGCGTTCGCCTCGAGCGCGGCGCGGAATCGCGGCAGCTCCCGCGGATCGTCTTGAAGGTCGGCGTCCAGCGTGGCGACAAGCTGGCCGCGGGCCATGTCAAAGCCCGCCCGCAAGGCGGCCGCTTTGCCAAAATTGCGGCGAAAACGCACCCCGCCCACTCGCTCATCGACATCCGCCAAGCCGCGAATCGCCTCCCACGAACCATCGGTCGAACCGTCGTCCACGAAAATGAATTCGACCAGCATTTGTTCGGCCACAGCGACCGCGGCAAGCTCCGCGTGCAATTTCGCCAAGCTCTCCCGCTCGTTGTAAACCGGAATCACCAAGGAAATCATCGCGTGAACGCCTCGCGGTCGGCAGCGGAACGGGGTTGCCAATACAACACGGCCGACACCAACAACTCGGCGATCAGCCAAACCAAACGCAGCAGCACGGCTGAAATCACCGCCAGCGGCTCGCCCAGCGTCGGAGCCAGGAGCGTGATCACGACGAATTCCCGGACGCCTACGCCACCAGGGATCATCGAAACGAAACCGGCTACCAACGCCAACGCCACGCACGCCGTGTAAAGCGGAAGGCTCGCCAGCGGATCGCTCAGCGAAGCCGGGGCATTGGGCAGGGCGGCAAGCGCCGCCCACAAACTCGCCCCCATAATCAACCAACTGGGCGCCAGCATCAACCAGCCGGTCCCCATCAGTCGCAGGTCAATCGCCTGGAGCGCCGGCTCGATCTTCGGGCTCGCGCGATGCACCTTCAAGAACAACACGACGCGGCGAAAGACGCTTGGCCAAGCCGGCACGCCCGCCGCGAAGGTCAAAAGCAAGGCCAAGCCGAGCAACCGCATGTCATGGTGAAACCGCCACGCGATCAGGATCGACGCGAGCACGGCCCCAACCGCGATCGTGGTCAAGGTTTCAACGAACACGGCGGCGGCCGCGACGCCACCATCGACATGCGCGTCGCGCACCATACCCGCCCGCAACACGACCACCATCGCCTTGCCGGGAACGTACTTTCCCAAATGGCCGATGTAGAACGCCCGCAGGCTCTTCCGCCAGCAAGGCCGCTGCCCCATCGCCTCCATGACGCGATGCCAGAACCACCAACCCGGCGCTGAGCCTGCCAGATAAATCAGCCCCGACGCCACCAGCCACACAGGCCGAACCGCACGCCAGTCAAACCGCTGTTCGTCGAACTGCCGCAGCGAACCGTCCACCGCCCGGTAAATAAAAAACGATACCACGCCCATGATGGCTAATCGGAAAGCCAGCTTGGCGACGCGCGTCCAGGTCCACGAACCGACGGCGGGGCGGGACGGGGACTCGGGACCTTCATTCACGGGCGGCACTCCAAAACTCGCGGATCGGGTATTCTGCTGACAGGGGCGGTCGGTAACAAGCCGTCGCAAAGGATTCCGCCATGACTCGCATCGTTTCGTTCTGGCTGCTGGTGGCGATCATCGTCGCCGTGTCGCTCGTGTTCTACCAAGTCATGGCGGGCTTCCTCCTGCCGCTCTTCCTGGCGACGCTGCTAGTCGTGATCTTCCAGCCCGTCCATCGCCGGATCCTCCGGCGGTGCGGTCCCAACCGCCCATTGGTCGCCGCGACGTTGGCTACCGGCGTCGTGCTGGCATGTGTTTTCCTGCCCGCCGCTTGGATCATTTCGTCCGCCGCTTCGCAATCGCTGGCGTTGATCCGCCAAATCGACCTCAACAACACGTTGCGGCAACTGCAGAACGTCCGCGTCTCGCTCAACCTGGACGTGCCCCAGTTCGAGGAGGCCGCGGAACTCGTGCCGCTCTTCCGCGACCTCGCAACGGCCGCCCGGGAGCAGGCCGCCCGCGAGCAGGCCGCCCGCGAGCAGGGCGAGACGCTCCGCGAGTCCACGGCCGCGGACGGTCTCGCGCGTCGCTTTGAATCCGTCGGGGAACGGCTCGAAACGCTCTTCGCCGGCTTTCCCGACCAGGAAACCGATTGGCCGCGCCCAGAAATCCAGTTGCTCCAAGAACGGCTGGAAAAGGTTCGCTACGCGTTGCGGGCCGGCGTCCAGGCCGCTCGCAAACCCATTCGCCCGCCAGTCACCAACACCAGCGCGATGGCGAACGGAATCGAAACAAGCGGCGCACCGCTCAGCGAAACGGCTGGGCGCGGTCCCGTGGAGCCGCCCGTTTCTGAAAAGCCCGTTTCTGAGCCGCCCATTTCCCAAACGCCCGATTCCGAGGAATCTGTCACGGACGCGTCCGTTCCCAAGGCGAACGTGACGGATCAATCTGACGACGAACGGCCAACGCCGGAGCGGGCGTCGGAGGACGATGGGCTGTTGGAGTCGTCGGCGGTGGTGCGGGCGGCCGAGGAAGCGGAGCAGGCGTTCGCCGAGCTTCGTCAATCATTGCCCACTGGCTTGCCACGGCTGTGGCTCCGACAAGCCGCGAATCCGTCGCCCACCCAATTGCGTCAATGGCGCGACAATGCTCAAGGAGCCGTGCAGTCGTGGCTGCTCCCCGCCGCCAACGCGACCGCCGGCTTCGTGATCCAAATGATTTTCGGCGGGCTGATCATGATCGTCGCCGTGTTTTTCTTTTTCGCGGACGGCGAGCGGATGACCGTCAACGTGATGCGATTGATTCCGCTGGATATTCGCCACCAGCAGGAATTGCTGGACGATTTCGCCGGTATCACCCGCGCGGTCGTGACGGCGACAATCGTCGCGGCTGTCGCCCAAGGCGTGTTGGCCGGTTTCGGGTTCTGGGTCAGCGGCGTCGAGTCGGTGATGTTTCTCGTGTTGTTGACGATCGTGTTGGCGATGATACCGTTCGTGGGCGCGATGTCGGTCTGGATTCCAGTGTGCCTATGGATTGGAATCGTGGAAGGCCGGATTTGGACGGCGCTCCTGCTAGCCACCTACAGCGGCGTGGTGGTGTCCCAAGTGGACAACATCATCAAACCGATGATCCTGCAAGGACGCTCGAATCTCCACCCGCTCCTGGCGTTGCTCAGCGTTCTCGGAGGCGTCAAGGCGCTCGGCCCCATCGGCATCTTGATCGGTCCAATGGTGGTGGTGTTCCTCCAGACGCTATTGAAAATCCTGCACCGCGAAATGACCAATCTCGAGAGTCCCGCTCGACGCAGCGGCACTGTCCCCGACATCGAGCCCCCGCTGACGCCCGACTCGTAAAGAGCGGTCGGCGGCCTACCCCCGGTTCGATCAGCTGGGTCAGCGCCAGCGCCCGGTTCATTAGCCGGGTCAGCGCCAGCGCCCGGTTCATTAGCTGGGTCAGCGCCAGCGCCCGGTTCATTAGCCGGGTCAGCGCCAGCGCCCGGTTCATTAGCCGGGTCAGCGCCAGCGCCCGGTTCATTAGCCGGGTCAGCGCCAGCGCCCGGTTCATTAGCCG
>JBIKVL010000888.1:0-2748 GCA_044356875.1 Pirellulaceae bacterium
CACGCCGCCGGTTCATCAGCCGGCCCGGCGCAAGCCGCCGGTTTTCGTTCGGTTCCGGCCGCATTCGCCTAGAACCGGCCGCTGGCGCGGCTCGGCTGATGAGAATACGCGGCGCGGTTCATTAGTTGTGGGGCTTGCTTGGGTTCGGCTTCTTTGGCTTGTTTGGTGGTGGCGATCTACCTAAACTTACTGAGACGCTTGTCGTGCTGTGGCGTGCGCGGTGTGGCCATCGAGTCCGTCGGCCTAACCGCTACGTGCCATCAATGACATGGCGCCTCGCCGCCCCGCTCCGCTCCGACCGCTTCGCCCCTCGTGTTGGAACCCGCCCTTGGCACACGCTCTGTTCCGCTCAAGTCGAGCCTCCCCCATCGTCCGCGTGCTGGTCGGCGCCGTCGCGTTCTTGATGGTCGACGCCGTTCTCCAGTCCCCGACGTTTTTCCCGGCGTCTTCCACATCGCCTTTCTCGGCAAACAGCGGGAATTCGATAGCGGCGGCCGAGCCTTCGTCGACGATCGATTTCGACGAGGACATCGTTCCGATCCTGACGAAGGCGGGTTGCAATTCGGGCGGATGCCACGGGAAGCAGAGCGGACGGAACGGTTTCAAGCTGTCCGTCTTCGGCTTCGACCGCGACGCGGATTACCAAGCGATCGTCTTCGAGGGCCGCGGGAGACGCGTTTTTCCCGCCGCCCCGAGCAGCTCCTTGTTGCTCGCCAAAGCCGCGAATCGAGTCCCTCACGGCGGCGGCATGCGGCTCGAAGAAGATTCGGCCGACTACCAACGGCTCAGCCGCTGGATCGTCGCCGGAATGCCGCGTACCGACACGCGGGCTCCACGACTCGTTTCCATCGATGTCCAGCCACGGCAGCAGGTGATGCGGCCGGAATCCCGCCAAACGCTCCGCGTCATCGGCACGTTCGCCGACGGCTCGACACGCGATCTCACGCGAATGGCGGTTTACACCGCCAACGATAAGACGCTCGCCAATGTCGATCGGGACGGGGTTGTGGAAACGACCGCGTTGCCTGGCGAGTCCGCGATTGTGGTGCGTTACCAGGAGAAGGTCGTGTCGGCGTTCGTGACAGTGCCGATGTCGGAGAACTCCGACAGCGCCACTGCCAGCGGGGGTGCGGCGGCGGACTTAGCCGCCGCTGGCGCCGCGCGTGCCGCCGCCGCGCGGGCCGCCTGGGATCGTACGCGGTTCATCGACCGGCTTGTCGCGGAAAAGTGGGAACGGCTCCGCTTGGCGCCGTCGCCGGCCGCGGATGATGCCACGTTCCTTCGGCGCGCGACGCTCGATCTCGTCGGCCGATTGCCGACCCTGGCCGAAACGCGGGAATTCCTTGCCGAATCGCCGCTGAGCGGCGCATCGCAGCGACAAGACGCGTCGGGTGCCGCCGGGGCTGCGAAGGCAAGCGTTGCGTCGTCAGCCGCCAGTTGGCAGGGGCCGTCGGACGAGCGGCGGGCGCGGTTGGTGGACAGGTTGCTCGCTTCGCCCGAGTACGCCGACTACTGGGCGCTGCGTTGGGCCGATCTGTTGCGGGTCCACCGCGAGGAACTCGGGCCGCGCGCCGCCCACGCCTACCATCAGTGGTTGCGTGGCGTGTTGGAACGCAACGTGCCGTATGACCAATGGGTGCGGGAACTGTTGACGGCCGAGGGCGGCAGCGAGACGAACGGCGCGGTGAATTTTTTCCGCGCGTTCGGCAATCCCAACGATTTGACGGTTGCCGTAAGCCAAGTTTTCCTCGGGGTGCGCCTCGAGTGCGCCAAGTGCCATCATCACCCCTACGAACATTGGGGCCAGGACGATTTCTACGGGATGGCGGCGTTCTTTCCACGCCTGCAACGCAAACAGGCCGGCGGATCCGAGCAACGGTTTTTCGTCGCCGACAAGGGAGATGTCACGCATCCGCTCACGAAAGCCGTGGTCGCTCCGCGAGTGCTTTTGGGCGAACCGCTGACCGTCGCCGCGGGCGCCGATCCCCGCGAGCAGCTCGCAAGTTGGTTGGCTTCGCCTTCCAATCCGTTTTTCGCCCGCGCGGCCGCCAACCGGTTATGGGCACACCTCATGGGGCGTGGGCTTGTCGAGCCGATCGACGACATGCGGGAAACCAATCCCGCCACGAACGAACCGCTGTTGGCCGAATTGGCTCGCGAGTTCACCGACCGGCGATTCGACTTGCGGCATTTGCTGCGGACGATAGCAACGAGCCGCACGTACGCTTTGAGCTCGTCGGCCACCGGGGCCAACGCGCGGGACACGCGGAACTATTCCCGCGCCTACCGGAAGCGGCTGCCGGCGGAAGTCTTACTGGACGCGGTAAGCGATGTGACGGGCGAGCCCGAAACGTTTGCGGGGATGCCGCCGGGGACTCGGGCCGTGCAGCTATGGGACAACCGGCTGCCGTCGGTTTTCTTGGAAACGTTCGGCCGACCGCAGCGAAAGACGGTCTGTAGCTGCGAACGCCTGGGCGATTCCACGCTCAGCCAAGTGCTACATTTGTTGAATTCGCCCGCGCTCCATGACAAGCTGACAGCGCCCACGGGCCGAGCGGCGCGATTGGCTTCTAGCGACTCGCCTCCCGCAACTATCGTCCAGGAACTGTACATGGCGGCGTTATCGCGTCTGCCCCGCCCCGCGGAACTCGAAGCGGCGCTGGCCGCCTTCACCGCTCCCGAGGCCACTCGGCAAACGGCCACCGAGGATGTGATGTGGTCGGTCATGAATTCCGCCGAATTCGTCTT
>JBIKVL010000889.1:0-2745 GCA_044356875.1 Pirellulaceae bacterium
CGGCATGCGTTTGCTTGAGTTTTGCACTGTACGGGTTACCTTGCGTAGTGCGGTGCAGTGGTGTGACTATTGCGTAGCGAGTTCAGGAAGAGTGCAACGATCCTGGATCTCGTGTACGAATTGTGTCGGATGTCGTTGGAGATGGACTGGTTTCGCGTCGGCTCGGAACCTCTCGCCGCTCCCCTGCGGAACAGGCGGCGCCGTCCCGTCGACTGGTACATGGGAATTGGTGTGGCTTCGGAATACCCCGAGGAAATGATCGCCATGGCATCCCTATGCCGGTGGGCGACGGCTCGATGTTCGGGGCAAGCCGCGGGCTGCCGAGGGTGGTAGCGAGTTGGCGCGGTTCGCGATACGAGATTAAGGGTGTCGCCGTCGTCGCGGCTCGCGGGCCGGGCGGCTCATGCCGCTCCGCTCGTGTACCGTCGAGCCGAAACCACTGTCTCGGCCGCAAAGCGAGATCGCTTGCGTGGAGCGGATCTGTGTCGCCGGCCCAGCCGTCGCCTACGGCTCGGCGGTAAACGAGGATGGCGGTAAACGAGGACGGCGGTAAACGAGGACGGCCAGCGTGCGTGTACGTTCGCGTTCTGGCGGCCGAAGGCCCGCGAAGACGACCTTCCGTGGCGGTGTTAGGCGGCGCGGCGGTTGTCGCGGCGGGCTAGCTTTTTGAGCCGCTTGCGCTCGGCGCGCGACATGCCGGCGTATTGCTCGTCTCCCTCGGCGTCTTCGTCCTCCGAGTCGTCGTCTTGGTCCGCTGAGGCAGCTGCGGCAGCCGCAGCGGCGGCACTCGCGGCCGCAGCAGCCGGAACTGGTGTGGACTTTGGAGTCGCGGGCGCCGATGGCGGAGTCGCTACAGGCGGCGTCCCGACAGGCGACGTGGCGGGCTTCGACGTGGCCGACTTCGAGACGTCCGCTTTACCCGCCTCCGACTTGATTGGCTCGGGCTTTGCGGATTCCGACTTCGCGGCGGCTCGGTTCTCACCTTCCGACTTCGCTGCCTGGGTTTTGGCTGTCTCGGTTTTTTCTGCCTCGGTTTTCGCTGCCTCGGTTTTCGCTGCCTCGGGCTTGGCGGCCGCTCGACGTTCGGCGGCGGCGGCTCGCTTTTCTTCCTTCTGCCGCTCGGCGTCCGCGCGACGCTGGTCCTTCTCCGCTTGCGCCGCCGCGCGGGCTTCGGCCTTCGCCAGCTTGCGCGCTTCGCGTTCGGCCGCCGCCTCGCGTTTCCGCGCAAGCCGCTCGGCGCGACGCTTCGCCAGAATCCCCTGCGAATCGAGATACACATAGCGGGCGTACGCGGTCACGGCAAAGAGCAGTGCCGCGTCCGCGAACAACTTCGCCGCCGCCTGCATCAACACGTCCACGAACGGCGATGGCGTCTGGAAGAAGTCGAGCTCGACGGCGCCCGCCGCCAGATAACTCGCCGCGGCCACCACCACCCAGCCCGCCGCACCCGCGCTCCGCCGCACCTCGACGCTCAACCGCGCCGCGATCGCCACAACCGCCGCCAAATTGAAAGCGATCCACCAGAAACCTGGATACTCGCCCAGCGACGTGCCGGCCGCATACCGCGTCGCCACCACCTGCAACGCCTGCTGGGGAACTCGATGCAACGCCGTCGTCGCGTCGATGCTCGCCAACAAGCAGACGACCGCCATCGCCAGCCAGACGCGATAGCGGCCCTTGTAGTCGTCGATGCGATGACGTCGAATCGAAAACACGGCGACACTGCCAACCGCCGCCAACCCCAGCAACGCCGACGATAGCCATGACGACAAACTACCCCGAGTCATCGGATCGAGCGCGGCGAGATTCTGTTCTCCCAGCCAACGCGCTCCCCAGTCCGAATGCGCGTACAACGCCAGGACCAGCGCCACGGCCGACAACGCGCCCAGCACCGCCACCGAGAACGTCCAGAGACGCTGGGGAATCAGGTCCGTAACCCGCGGCTGGTTTTCCAACAACGCGGCGTCCGTGTAAGTCCGCTTCGACAACGCCGAAGAACGCCGCCGCCGTCTCGGCGCAGGCTCCACCGCCGCCTCGGACGCGGCAGGGACGTCCCCGCCCGCGTCCTCTTTCAGCACACGCCGCCGCCGCTGGTTGGATTGTCCGCCCCGACGAAATTCCATATCGCTTTCCGGCTCCCGCTTGGGGATACAATTCGGCACCGGCAGTCGAAAACTCGATTCGGTCCGAATAATCCGCAAAGTCAGGGCCGGACAAGCGTATCCATTCCCCCCAGCTACTCGCCGACGACTGGATTCTCCAGAATCCCCAGCCGTTCAATCTCGACCTCGACCCGGTTGCCCGGCCGCAGGAAGATCGGCGGTTTCCGGGCCGCTCCCACCCCAGGCGGCGTGCCCGTGAAAATGACATCGCCCGGCTTCAGCGTGCAAACGCCCGAGACATACGACACCAATTGATCGATCCGGAAGATCAACTGCCGGGTGTTTGAATCCTGCAACGTCTGCCCATCCACCCGCAACGCGATCCGCAACGAACCCGCGTCGCCGACCTCGTCGGCCGTCACGAGCGCCGGCCCGAACGGCGCGAACGTGTCGAACGTTTTTCCCAGCAGCCACTGGCCGCCCGGCTTTCGCAATTGCCAGTCACGCGCCGAAACGTCGTGGCCGCAAGCGTAACCCGCCACGTGCTCAAGCGCCTTCTCGACCGGAATGTGCCGGCCACCCGTGCCGATGATCACCACGAGCTCGGCTTCGTAGTCGACTTGGTCGGAACATTTGGGCAGCA
>JBIKVL010000890.1:0-2744 GCA_044356875.1 Pirellulaceae bacterium
CGCCATAAAGTCGCGTTGCGATTGCCACCCGGCCTCACCGCGACACCAGCGGTGCTCGAAGGCGAAGTCGCCGCGAAATCGCGGCAAACCTATCCGGTGCGTTTGAGCGTCGATCCCGACCGCGTTGCCGCTGGCTTGCTAATGATACCGTTCGACATCACGCTCGACGGCCACCGCTATGGTGAATGGTTCGATTTCCTGACACTGGCTAAATCCGAATGAGAACGCGCGTGGCAACGATCATCGAGCTGTGAGCCGCCGCGAGGCGCCCGGCACCGCTTTCGCTCCTCGAAAAGGAGCTCGTCCATCGCAAGGGACAATTCCGCTCGCGCGCGATATTGGCCAGGTGGCAGATCGTGCCAGGTCGTGCCGCCGTCGGTGCTTCGCTGGATGTTGAAGCGTTGCGGGTGGATGCTGATGATCGTCCCCTTGTCGCCGGCAATCACTTGGCCTTCGGGGATGGCAGCGGGGAGATCGCGCCAAGTCTTGCCATCGGAACTGGCGCGAGACCTTTTGCCGCAGAGCCAAAACTCGCCGTTCACGACGCTGAGCGCGGCGCGCTGCGCTCCGGTGGCGTACGGACCTTCCCACGTCTCGCCTGCGTCGGCGCTCATCCACGTGTTCGCGGCCATGGGGTCTGTCATGACGAGCAGCTTGCCGTTGCATTTTAACTTTCCCCGACCGATCGAGGCTTCGAGACCTTTCGGCGCGAGCCATTTCCAAGTCCGGCCTTGATCATCACTGGCGAAAAGATGAATGATCCGCGCGCCATGCCCCACCACGACAAACGTGCCGACCCTCGGGTTCGGTTTGAAGTCGCCGCCGAGTGGAATGGAGTCGCGAATCTTTGCGTCCTCGGGAGATTCCTAGGCAGCCAAAACGGCAAAGGGAAGGATAAGGGCCAGAATCAGTGCGATTGAATTCATCACGAGATCACCAGTCCTTTCAGAGCACCCATCGACGTGCCGAAGGATTTGTCTTCAAAGCCGAGTTGGTTCAGCACGCTGACGTACAGATTGCACAGCGGCGTGGAACCGGGATCGAAGGCGAGGTGCCGGCCGTGTTGGAAACGGCCTCCGGCGAGCAGCACGGGCAGGTCCTTGTTGCTGTGGCTATTGCCGCTGCCGAGATTGGAAGTTACGACGATGGTGGTGCGGTCCAGCAATGTGGCGTCTCCCTCGCGCGTATTCTGGAGATTCGTCAGCAGCGTTTTCAGTTCGTCGAAGAAGGCCCGTTCGACACGTTTCAGTTGGGTGATGTTGCCTTCGTCCTGACCGTGATGTGAGAGGTTGTGATAGCCGACATTGACGCCCGGCACGGCGACGGTGTCCTGGCGGAAGTAGCCGAACGTGATGACGCGCGTGCTGTCGGTCTTAAAGGCGAGTTGGGTTAGGTCGCAGACGCCGCGCAGGTTGGTGATGATCTCGTCGGGAGCGAAGGGCGCGGGCGGTTTTGAGTTCACCTGAGGCTTCGGTTGGTGAATCCATTCCTCGGACTTGACGAGGCGCTTCTCGGTGGCGCGGACCGTTTCAAAGTATTCGCCGAGCTTTTCGCGGTCGCGTTTGGAGAGCCGGGACTCAAGGTCACGCGCTTCATCCAGCACGTGATCGAGGATGCTCTTGCCGCGACCGATCTCGCCCAAAACCTTGGCCTTGTTCGCCGCGCCCTCTTCGGCAAACAACCGCGCGAAAGCGTCGCCGATGCTTTTCTCCGCTGGCACCAAACTGCCGCCATCGGTCCATCCAAAGTCGTTGGCCCCGGCGCTCAACGCGAGCGAGTCAAAACGTGTGTGCTGGCCGAGCGTGGCGGCGACATACTGGTCGAGCGAGCGGCGGTTCCGCTCGGCCGACGGTATACCGGTGAAGATGCGCGGCTGAGAGGCATGACCGCCGCCGACGCCCGGATGCTCCAGACCAGAGACAATGGTCAAACGATCTCGGAGGTCAGCCAGCGGGGCGAGATACTCCGGGAGCTCATAGCTGGTTCCAGATTGCTTCGGAATGAGCGAATCCCGGTAGATTCCCAGCGGCAGGCAGATGAGCAGCAGGCGGCGCGGCTCTTTTCCAGCCTCCGCGGCATGGGCGATGCCACCGAGCGATTCGAGCCACGGCAAACAAAGAGCGACGCCGGCTCCACGAAGGAAGCTGCGGCGGGAGGCGAGTGCGGGTTGAGGACTCATGGGAGTGCCTTGTTTGGTTTATGGATTGGTGAATACGGGGCTGGAGACGAGGTCGAGCACGAGCGACTTCATTCCAGCTTTCTTCTCGCGGACGTTGGTCGCGATGTTTTTGAGCGGCTGGCGGTCGGCGAAGCCAGGTGTTCGACCGAGGGCGAAGGTGGCGAGTTGGTGCGTCAGGTTTTGCGTGACGAGGTCTTCTCGTTTCTTCACCAACTCGCGGAACTCTTGGAAGCTGTTGAATCGACCCATGCCCTCCCATTCATCGGCGGAATCCACGGGTGGGCCGTCGGAGAGTTTGGCGCGAGCACCCGGCCGAGGCTCAATGAAAGCGCGGTAATTATTTCTCCAGCCACCGATGACGTCGAAATTCTCCAGAGCAAAGCCGAGCGGGTCGATCTTGCGGTGACACGAATTGCAACTGGCGATGGTGCGATGTTTTGCGAGTTGCCCCTTGATGGTGGTGGCGCCACGAATGTCAGGCTCGATGGCCGGCACGTCCGGAGGCGGAGGCGGCGCGGGGGTTCCCAGGAATTTTTCCAACATCCAAGTGCCGCGAGCGACCGGC
>JBIKVL010000891.1:0-2740 GCA_044356875.1 Pirellulaceae bacterium
AGGTTCGCGTCGGTGGGCGCTTCGCGGTCGGGCGCGGTCAGGAAGCGAAGCACGCCCGTGGTCGGATGGATGTCGAACAACGCCGCGTCGGCGCCGCCGACGATGGAGTAGGTCAGGGGCTGGGCGGGAACCTCCGAGTCGGATCCGACGACGGTTGTCACCGCCGTCGTATTCTCGGCGACGAGCGCGATCGCGGTGGGGCCGGCGCCATTGGAGGAGATGAACGGCGGATTGTTGATGTTGCCGTCGTACAGGAACAGGTAGGGCTGGTTGCCCGCTTCTCCCGTGTTCATTTCCACCGTGATCGGGCTGCTCCAAGCGGTTCCTTCCCACTGGGAGAACAGTAGATCGTTGTTGGCGTTTTGCACGCTGAGCATGATGCGATTGGTGTCGGGATCGGACGACAACGTGAGGCTCGTTGGCACGCCACCCACGGCCGGGCCGGTGATTTCACCCGACCAGCCAGCGGCGTCGGTCCACGTGCGGTAGAAGACGTTGCTCGACCCCGCCTTGGCGTACGTGAACATCAGTTGTCCAGACTTCCCCTCGAACGCCAACGCCATCGTTGGCTGCAACCGGTCGGCCACAGTGGTTGTCGCCAGCACACTGGAGACCCACGAGGTGCCGTCCCACACCGAGGCCCAAGCCTCGTTCTGATTGGTTAGGGCGCCGACAGCGATCCGATTCGAACCTGTACGACGATCCGAGGCGGTGAACGTGTAGTATGGATCGCCGGTAACGCCGGCGGGCATTCCCACCGTTTGGAATGGCTGCCAAACGAGACCGATCGGATCCCAGATCCGTTGATACAGCACCGTGCCTTGCTCGAAGTCGTCGTAGACCACCATGCTTCTACCCGACGTCCATTCGATGGCCGCGTTCGCGTCCTTCGCCGTCACGAGCGTGTTGTTGGTTCCGAGTTGGGTTCCTCCAATCCAGTTCGTGCCGTTCCAGATGTACGCGAAATCGTCGGAGCTGGTGTTCGACGCTTGCATCACAATCTGGTTTCCGTCGCCGGCAACCAAGTTGATGTGGCTGATCGCGGTGCCCAACGGGAGCAGCAAACGCGTGTCAAGATTTTGGATGGCGCTCCAACTGGTCCCATTCCAGGTGCGGGACGAGATGACGCCAGGGGTCGAGCTTGCCCAAGCAATCAAAGCTTTGCCGGTAAGGTTCTCGTAAGCGACGTCAAAATTATGGAAACTCGAGTCGATCCCTGTCGCCAGTTGGCCAGGCACTGTGTTCGGAATCAGCGACCACGTACCGTTCGAGTAGATTTGGCCCGTGATTGTTCCTGCTGTGGTTGTTCCCAACACGATCTTTTCATCACGCGTCGGCGAGTCGGCGCCATCGATGACTCTCCATTGCCCAGCGTTGGCGGTATTGACGCTTGCGAGGAATGAGGACCCCGTCCAACTCGCGATATTCGGCGTGGTGTCGCCGTTAGTCCGCCAGATGGCGCCGTCCGCGTAAGTCACCGCGTTTTCAGCGAGATTCGTGACCGTGACCGTCAGGCTTTGCGTCGTCGTCAAGCCGCCATCGCTGGCTTGCACTGTCACCAGATAGATGTTGTCCGCGTTGCTGTCGGTCGGAGACTCGAAATCCGGCGCGGCGAGGAACCTCAGAACGCCAGTGGATGCGTTGATCGTGAACCGCGCGGCATCCGAACCTCCCACAATCGAGTAGACACTTGCAGGCGTGGGACCGTCGCCATCGGTCGCCATCACCGTCGTCACGAAGGTTCCATTCTCCGTAACGCTGATCGACGCGGCGGGGCCGCCTCCGTTGCTGACGATGACGGGAGCGTCGGCGACGGAGTTGACGGTGATTGCCGCAGATGCCGACGCCAGGCTGTAAGCCCGCGCGCCGCCGCGCACGCTGACATCCGCCAGATCGCCAGCCACCCCTTCGGTCTGATCCCATGCGAAAAAGGTCAGGCCGGCGGCGACAGTGCCGTTCCAATTCGCGTTGGGAACAAAACGCACGCGGGTTTCAGTATCGGCCGCTAAGAGGCGGCTGGCAGTCGTGGAAGGCGCTCCGAAGTTGCGCCATACCAAACCGCCGTCTGTCGAGTATTGCCAAGTCCCGTTCGTATTGTCGACGGCGGTGACCGCGATCCCTCCCAGGGCACCCGTATCCACGTCCGCCGTTCGGCCGGCAATCAGCGCGGACACCAGTGTTCCTGGCTGCGTGAGCGTGTCCTCGTTGATCGCCGTTAGCGCGTTGGCCCCCGTCAGCGTCGGGGCGGAGTTGCTGACAATGGCCGCATTCAGGGAGAATTCCGAACTGTTGCCCACGGCGTCCGTGGCTGTGGCTGTCAGTGAATCGCCCACGGCGACGGACTGCCCCGTGAGATCGAATTTGCCAGCGAACCGGCCATCCGCGTCCGCGAAGAGCGTTCCCAAGTACAGGAGCCCTTCGCCGTAACCGGACGCGTCGGAGGATGACTTGTAGATTTCCACGCGGGAAAAACCGAATACGGTCTGCCCAGGAGCCGACCCCACGTAGCCCGAAATGTTCAACGTGGTCCCAGCGATCAAGGTGTTCGTCAATACGGGAAAGTCCATGCCGCTGTTCGCCAGCGACGCGTCCGTCAATCCATTGTTGAGCGTCACGCCATTGGCGTTCAGGTCGATTCCCAACCCGCCGTTCGCGAAAATCGTGTTGCCGAACAACGAATTGCCGATGCTGCTCGACGCCACCGACACGCCGCTTCCGCCATTGCCTGTCAACAAGTTTC
>JBIKVL010000892.1:0-2739 GCA_044356875.1 Pirellulaceae bacterium
TCTTGGCGTATCCGGCCGGAACCGAACGAAAACCGGCGGCTTGCGCCGGGCCGGATGATGAGCCGCGCGTTCTCATCAGCCGAGCCGCGCCAGCGGCCGGTTCTTGGCGTATCCGGCCGGAACCGAACGAAAACCGGCGGCTTGCGCCGGGCCGGCTAATCAACCGGCGGCTTGCGCCGGGCCGGCTAATCAAGCGGATCGAATCGCTCACTCGGGCCGCATGGCGCGGCGGACGATGTCGGCGTCGAAGTAGTTGATCGCCATCCCGGCGTCGACCACCAGCGTCTGCGCGTTGATTCCCGAGGAACGCGGACTCAGTAGAAACACCGCGACGCTGGCCGCCTCCTCGGTTTCCACGGCCTGCTTCCGCGGAATGACCTGCTCGGCGAACAGATAGCTGTCAACGTATCCGGGAATGCCAGCGGACGCCGACGTCTTCAACAACCCGGGACCGACCGCGTTGAAACGCACTCGCGAGAATCGGCTGAACGATTTCGCTAAAAACGCCAGCGACGAATCGAGCGCCGCTTTAATCGGCGCCATATAGCCATAGTTTTCGCTCGCCATCCGCGTCGTCGAAATCGACAACGCGACCACCGAAGCGTCGGGATCAAGCAAATCCTTCAGCGCGTTGGATACGGCGATCAGCGAATAGCAGGAAATGTCGACCGCCCGCAGAAACTGCGCTTTGCCCGTCTCATGGAACGGTTTCATGCCGTCCGAGTAATCCGCGAAGGCGATCGAGTGGACGAGGCCATGGAAAACCCGCCCCTCCGCCGCCAGTTCGTCCCGTAGCCGCGCGATCTGTTCGGGGAATTCGACATCGCACACGCGGATCTCGGAACCGCTCAACAATTTCGCGACGCTATCGCGCCGCTGGAGCGATCGAACGACATACACCACGCGGGCGCCGCACGCTTCGAGCTGTTTGCCGATGTGATACGCGACGCTCTTCCGATTCGCGACGCCGAAGACGAGAAAGTCCTTGCCAGCAAGCCTTAGAAAATCCATCAACCCTCCCGAACTCGGGCCACGTTCCACCGCGCGTCATTCCCACTCGCCCAACGTCACGGTCCTGACCATCATTTGTGGCCGGCGAGTGAACTGAACGTTGACTTCATCGCCCGCTTTGACGGCTTTGAACGCGTCGTCCAGGGCTTTCGGATCCAACGTTCGCAGGTCGCCGTAGTGCGTGATTACGTCTCCAGGTCGGACCTCCAAGGCGGCTCCAGGACCATCGGCTTCCACGGACACCACTTCGCAGCCGACCGGGTGGGGCTTTACCACGATCCCCCAAGGCTTGCCCGCCGGATGGACGTACGAGGATTCGCGGGCCACCGGTTGGCGGCAGACCAACAGGTCGACTTTGTCGCCCGGCCGATTGTCGGAGATGAAGACCGTCAGCGTGTCGAACGATTCCACGCGGTGCTCGGCGTATTTCACGATCACATCGCCCGCGACCAGTTCCGCCTGCTCGGCGGCCGACTTGCTTTGGACCAACACCACTTCGCAGCCGATTGTATGGGGCTGGCAGTTCACGCCCAGGAAGCCACCCTGCCGGTAGTCGATCTTCGCGGCGGGCAGCTGCGTCTTGAGTTCCGCTTCGCCCTCGCGGGTGATCTTCGTGCCGTACAGTTTCACGCTGACCAAGCTGCCGCGGGCAGCCAGCTTGGGGACTGCGGCATCGTCGAGCGGCATGTACATCAGGTTCACGGCCTGCAGCCGCTCGAGCCCCCTCAACACCTTGAGCCCCTCGGCCGTCACGCTCGTCTTTTTCAATTGCAACGAGGTGACGTGCGGCATGAATGTCAGCGATTCCATCCACGAGTCGGTCACTCGCGGGCCCGTGAACTTGACCCGCGTCACGCCCGCCAGCCACCGCAGCCGCCGCAGGTCCCGCTCCGTGCCCGTGAAACGTTCGCCTATGTCGATCTCGGAGACGGCCTCCATGACCTGGAAGCCGAGCATCACCTGCGAACTGCCGATGCGGGCTCCCAGACGTTGGAGTTCCTCGGTGGCCCGGGCCTGGCGAATCTCCGCCATGCCGGCCAGCGCGCCCTGGGCCCGCTGCGCGGCGGCCGTCAACCGCGGCGCCGCCAGTTGTTCGAGCGCCGAGACAGCGGACGATTCAGCGTCCAATTCCTCGGATAACGCCAGTTCCCGCAGCACATGGACGCCGCGGAGCACCATTTCCAGCGAGCCTTTCGGAATCGCGTCTTTCAATCGCGCCACCGCCGGCTCGCCAGCCGCAATCAGCTTTCTCACCGCCGCTTCGCGGATGAGGAATTGGTCCGCGTTGAGATCGGCGACCCAGCGATCCAACTGCTCCGGCGTCGGAGGTTCCTCGGCGGCGACGCGCGACGCGTAAGGATTCGAAATCGCAGCGGGCGCGACACCCATGGCCGCCACAACCACGGCAGCTCCGGCGAGTCGGCGAAATCGTGACACAAAAAAACTCATCGGGAACGCTCCTCGACGATCGGCGGCTCGACCAACATCAGCCGGTCGATTTTCAGCAGTGTAACACGCCGAGCGTCTCCGACGCGCGGAACCGTTTAGTTTAGAAACGGCCAGACGCCGGGCTGCTGCCCCCGCATCACAGGGACCTTGGCTTCCGGGCGCGCAGGCAACCCGGCCGGACGGGCTCCCGGGAGCGGGCCCAAAGCGTCGCGGCGCGTGTCCGCAATCGCGGGCGGGGCGTTCATCGCGGGTGGCGGAGCGATGGCCGGGTTCTGCTTC
>JBIKVL010000893.1:0-2737 GCA_044356875.1 Pirellulaceae bacterium
GAATCGGCGAGTGAACAATCCGCGGGAGTTCGCGGGGTTCACCTATGGTTACAACGACCCGGTGTTCGTCCAGCGGGTGAACGATTTGCTGACGGTCGTGTCGCATGCTCGAGCGCATCAGCCGGTGCCGCGGAAGATTCATTTAGTGGGACTTGCGGGCGCTGGTCCGTGGGTGGCGGCGGCAGCCGCTCAATGTGGTTCCGCCGTGGACCGAGTCGCGGTGGATACCCGTGGCTTCCGCTTCGCGCCGTTGAACGACTTCCTGGATCCCGCGTTCGTGCCGGGCGTGGTGAAGTACGGCGACCTGCCGGCGCTGTTGGCTCTGGGCGCGCCGCATCCCCTGCGGTTGGCGGGCGAGTCGGAACTGCCGTCGATCGTCCGCGCCGCCTACGCGGCCGCCGGCCAACCGATGGCGGCTCAGGCCGTTCCCGCCGCCGACGCCACACCGGAAGCAATCGCCGAGTGGCTCGCGAAGTAGCCCTATCGCGATGCTTCGCGGCCGATCATGCCGCGTCTTCGTTTACCGCCGAGCCGAAGGCGACGGCTCGGCCGCAATCTCGTTTACCGCCGAGCTGAAGGCGACGGCTCGGGCATTGAACAAAGGCGGCACCGTTCGAGTTAACGGAGCGTCGTAAGCCGCCCGGCCAAATGGCGATCGCGGCCAAAGATTCCGAAAACCCCGTTTGCGTGGAGAGTCGACGCGGCGGTCACATCGAGCGGCCCGTTCACCGGGCGGCTTACGCCGCTCCGCTAAAAAATGCGGCCGGGCGGCTAACGCTGATGTGCTCTTTCCGCCATCGCCTGCGGCTCGGCGGTAAACGAACGCGGATGAAGCACTCGCAACCGTGGTCATTCGATCTTGAAGCGGGCGGCGGTCGGTTTCACTTTCAGTTTCGACAGCACGATTCGTTTCGCTGGAGTCGTTGGTAGCACCAGAGCCTGAGTGGCCACATCGAACGCGATCGTGTCGAAGCGGACGCCCGCTCCGTAGCCGACCAGGCGGACCATGTCTGAGGTGCCGAAGTCGTTGATGGTGTCGGTGTTCGTCAGATCGTTCTGGAAGACAAACCAATCGTTGCCGGCGCCGCCGATCAGGATGTCCACGCCATCGTTCCCCTCCAGCGTGTCGTTGCCGGCGTTGCCGTTCAACGAATCATCGCCATTACCTCCACGCAGGCTGTCATTACCGGCGCCGCCGTCCAGGAAGTCGTTGCCGTCGCCGCCCAAGAGCGTGTCGTTGCCAGCGTAGCCATACAGCGAATCGATGCCAGCGCCGCCGTCGATCGTGTCGTTGGCGAGCGTACCATGAATCACATCGTTTCCATCCAAGCCAAATAGGCCCGCGAAATCGTTGATCTTCACGGTTGCGGCCCCAGCCGGGTTCAAGCGGAAATCCAAAACATTGTTGCCGCTATTGCCCACTATCCGAGCCTTGTTGGCGAAGATCTGCTCGATTTGGTTCGCGATCGCCACGAACGAGTTGAACACCAAGTCGTCGATCGGCGAAGCGGTGGAAACGTTCACGAGCCTGTCGTTCCGCGCGCCGCCGCGAATGACATCGAATTCGGATTCGCGACCGCGCGTGCGAATCTCGTCGTCGCCATCGCCGCCATCGATCGAATCGAATCCCGTAGCAGTTCCGTCATCCGATCCACCATCGATGATGTCGTTGGCGGCCCCGCCCTGAATCACGTCGTTGCCAGACTCGCCGAAGAGCGAATCGATTTCCGCATCGCCAAACAGCGAGTCATTTCCCGGTCCGCCGAAAATGGTGTCCGGTTCGTTGCCGCCCCTCAACACGTCATTGCCCGCGTCGCCCTGGATTCGATCTATACCCAACTCGCCCGTGATGGAATCATTGCCGCCGCCGCCAATCAATAGGTCGTTGCCAATCCCGCCCCAAACCGTGTCATTGCCGTCGCCACCATCGAGCGTGTCGTTGGCCTCGTTTCCATACAGCGTGTCGTCGCCCGCCTCGCCGAGGAAGTTGTCGGCCAAATCGGTGCCTTGCATGGTGTCGTTTCCAGCACCGCCCTTGACCATCGGCAATTTCGAGATCAAGAGCGATCGCTTGACCGTGCCGGTTTGGACCCGTAGGTCGAAGGTATTGTCACCCGCGTTGCCAGAGAGGGCCGCGTTGTTGGCCAGGAAGATTTCGATCCCGTTCGTCAGCCCCAGCCAACTATTGACAACCAAATCGGCGGGTGGCGACGCGGTGTCCACGACTTCGAACGTATCGCTTCCCAATCCGCCTTGAATCTCGTCGAACTCGGATTCCCGTCCACGCGAACGGATGATGTCGTTGTTCAGCCCGCCATCGATCCGATCCCGGCGTGTCGGCGAGCGGCGATCATCGCCGCCGTCGAGGATGTCGTCGCTCTGGCCACCAAACAGATCGTCGTCGCACGCTTCGCCAAAAATCTGGTCGTTGCCGTCGTCGCCAAACAAATCGTCGTTGCCGCCGCCACCATAGAGGAAATCGTCCTTGCCTTCGCCGCGCAACGTGTCGTCGCCCGACTGTCCGAGCAGCCAGTCGATGCCTTCGCCACCCCACATCAAGTCAGCGCCGTTTCCGCCGTATAGGAAGTCGTCCCCGGTCTCTCCGTAAATACTGTCGACGCCGCTTCCGCCGAACAACGTGTCGTTTCCGCCGCGGCCGATAATCGTGTCGAGTCCAGCTCCGCCGAAGGCGCAATCGTTGCCGTCCAGCCCATCGATGGAGTCGTTGCCGGCCATG
>JBIKVL010000896.1:0-2736 GCA_044356875.1 Pirellulaceae bacterium
CGTACTGTCGATCGCCACGCTCGCCGTAACGCAGCGACTCGAACATCACGGGCCGCGTCGCGACCACGCGAAACGGACCGAAGTAGTCGCCCAGCCCGACCGGCACCACCGTCTTCGTGAACTGGGAGAAACGCCCGTCGCGTTGATTATCCAACTGGCGCCGGTCGGCCGCGTCGAGCGCCAGTCGATGAGCGGCCTCGGCCAGACCGAGTTCCGAGGAATCCCGCACTGCGGGGCCGCCGCCAGCCGCCGCCACCAGCGATTGCAATTCGAGCAACGCCGCCCGTTCCTCTTGCGCCGCCGCCTGTAGCGACTGCGCCCGTTCCGCGTCCCGCTTCGCCCTTGGCAGAAACTCCAAGTAGTAATCGTACGGCACGTTTTCGATTGGCGTGCTGAGGTAATAGACGGTGTTGAGCGTCAGCTGCAGTTTGCCCCCCCGCGCCCCGATGATCATGTTGTAGCCGAGCGTCGCGTTCGTGCGGAACGACTGCTGGATCACGCCCATGATCGACAGCACCGCCACGACCAACATCACGCCCAGCGCCATCGAGGCGGCCGTCAGCAGCGACGCCAGCCCGCGTTGACGAATGCTCCGCCAAGCGATTCGCCACAGACTCATGTCCGCTCCTCCCCGCGGCTACTCGCCGCCACCGCCAAGCCAACCGCGCGATTGATCGTCTCCAGCCGTTCCACCCGCTCGAATTGATTCGCGACTTCCAGCGAATGCGTCACCATTAACAGCGAAATCCGCTCCTCGCGGCATGTGTCGCGGATCAAATCGACGATGCGCTGCTGGTTCGCCGGATCGATGTTCGCCGTCGGTTCGTCGGCGAGCAGCAGGATGGGACGATTCGCCAGCGCCCGAGCCACCGCCACCCGCTGCTGCTCACCCACCGACATCGTGCGGGGCGTGTGCGTCGAGCGATGGGCGAGCCCCACGCGATCGAGCAACTGATGGGCGCGAGCCACATCCCGTTTGCCCCGCGCGAACGTCATTCCCAACAGCACGTTTTCCAACGCGTTGAACGCCGGCAAGAGATTGAAGGTTTGAAAGACGTACCCCATCCGCGCGGCCCGAAAACGGTCCCGCGCCGGTTCGGACAACCGCGCCAGATTGACGCCATCCAGCGAAATCGTCCCCGCATCCACCGAACTGATGCCGGCGATACAGTGGAGCAATGTCGTCTTGCCGCAGCCGCTGCGGCCCAGCAGCACCATCTGCTCGGACCGCTCGAGCGAAAAGCGGGGAATGTCGAGCACCGGCAACAAATGCCCGTTCGGCTCGATGAACGTCTTTTTCACGTCTTCCAGAAGCAACATCGGCTACGATTCCAAGTCGGGCCGCAGTGGCGGCTCCCAGTCGGCTCACATTCGGCTAACAGTCCGCTAGCAGTCGGCTCACATTCGGCAATGCGGATGCCAGCTATCCACACCGTCGTCATCGCCTCGTCGGTCCAATCGCTTCGCACCATCCGCGCCATCCGCAGTGTCGGTGGCATCCGTGGCATCCGTGGCATCCGTGGCATCCGTGGCATCCGTGGTTCTTCTACGACTCAACGGGTCCTTACCGGCGACGCATCGCCCGTTGCACTTCCCGATCGACCTCGCGTTTTTTAATGCTCTCGCGCTTGTCGTGCAGCTTCTTGCCTTTGCACAGTCCGACGAGCACCTTGGCGATGCCCCGCTCGTTGAAGTACAGCTTCAGCGGCACCATGGTGAGTCCCTTTTGTTGCGCGCGGCCCGCGAATTTCAAGAACTCGCGCTTGTGCAGCAACAGCTTCCGCAACCGCTTCGGCTCATGGTTCCAAACGCTGGCCTGCGGATACGGGGGAATGTCGCAGTCCACCAACCACAAGGCGCCGTCCTTGATCCGAGCGTAAGCCTCTTCCAGCGACACCTTGCCGCCACGCAGGCTCTTTACCTCGGTCCCGCGCAACATCACGCCGCACTCGATCGTCTCCAGGATCTCGAAACGAAACGACGCCTTGCGGTTGTCCGCCACGAGCCGCGGCGTCAGCCCTTCGTCCGCTTTGCCGCCACTGGATTTGCCGGCAGATTTGCCGGCAGATTTGCCACTTGATTTGCTCGCGGAAGCCTTGCCAGCTGCCGGTTTGCCGCTTGCTGGATTGCCAGCCGCCGCCTTGCCGGTCGCAGTCACGTTCGCGGCGGGCTTCCCGGGGCTGGGAGCCGGCGACTGTGGGGCCGATCGTGGTTTGGCGGGGGGGGCCATGGGGGAAGCACCGGGCGGCGATCGCGGTTGACACCGGGAAGTAGGTGGCGACGACGTCGACTGGGGTTAGAGGATACCGAACTTGGCGAACACATCCGTGGCCTTCATGCCGGCGCGGATCGCGTCGCGGACTTCGTTTTCGCTGTGGACTTTTTTCCAGGCACGAGCGATGGCTTCGTCCTCGATTGCCCGAGGCACAACGACCACGCCATCCTCGTCGGCGAATACCAGATCGCCAGGCGCGAACCGCACGCCGGCGATTTCCACGGGAACATCCAGGTCGATCACGCGTTGGCGATGCAGGCTATCGTAGGGACTGGTGCCGCGGGCGAACACGGGAAATCCCATCGCCCGCATTTTGCCCACGTCCCGCGCCGCGCCGTCGACGATCGCCCCGACACAGCCCGTATTGCGGCAGGCGGTTGAAAGCAATTCGCCCCACAGGGCTGAATGCCCCGAGCCATGGGCGGCGGCGATGACGACGTCATCCGGGTGGCAACTGTCGA
>JBIKVL010000895.1:0-2736 GCA_044356875.1 Pirellulaceae bacterium
GAACGAGACGGCGAGATCAGTGAACCGCCGCGTGAAACGGCTTTGGTCCGGATCTTCCTCGACGACTCGCGTATCCTCGATCCATGGCAGGGGCGGAATATCCTTCACCACGGGATGGTAGCGGCTGTTGTCGTTCGAATACGGGATACCGGCGAAGTGGTCGAAACCGTGCCGGGTCGGGTTGAACTCGGCGCGGTGCCCGAGGTGCCATTTGCCGTACACAGCGGTCGCGTAACCTCGAGCTCTGCAGATCTCCGGCAACAACAGTTCGCGGTCCGCGATCCCCTGGTTGCTGGAATGGTTGAGCGCCCCGGCGAGCCCCACTCGCTGAGCGTAACAGCCGGTCATAAGCGACGCGCGGGACGCGGTGCAGACCGGCTGCGAGACATAGAAGTCGGTGAACCGCATCCCTTCCTTCGCCATGCGGTCGAGATGCGGCGTGCGAATATCTTTCGCGCCGAAGCAGCCGACATCCCCGTATCCCAAGTCGTCCGCGAACAACAACACGACATTCGGCGGCGCCGCGACCAGCCGCCGCGCATCCGCCGCTCCCAGCGCCAGCACCATCGCCAGCACCGCGATTGTCATCACGGTTGCGAATGCAAATTGACCACGGATTTCGCGGATGGCCACGGATAGAAATACAGAGACGCGAGCGTTCATGGGGTGGACTCTCCCTTCGTGTGGCTGACGGGCATGCGGCTGGCGAGATACTCGTGGCAGTCCGGCAAGTCGAAGCGGGCGAGTACGTTCGGCGGCAAGGCCGACAGCGGCCATGTGTACTCTTCGTTCTCCGCCAACGACGCGTAGGAATCCAATCCATCGTGGAGCGACAAGCGGCTTACGCGGTCGCTCAGCACCGCCGCGAAGACGGCCGGCAACGCGCCCCAACCTTGGCCCGCCAAATGGATTTCGCGATGGCCGTTGGCGGCCAGCCAGTCGATGACCCGTAGGACGTCGAACGTCTTGCGGCCCAGGTACGGCTGGTCCAGCATCAAGCTATGAATGGCATAGAAGTAATCGGCCCCGTACGGCTTGGAAAAATTGTCCGCGCCGCATGTGTCCGGCCGCGACTCGCCGATCCCCCGCGGATCGCATGCGTAGAACGGCGTCTCGGGCTCCGCCGCCGCTAGCTCGCGGACCCACGTCGAGCCGCGCAGTTCCGCGTCGCTAGACTGGTGAGCGACATACAACACGGCTCGCGGCGGTCCTGCCTGCGGCCGTGAGTAATGCGGACGGTCCTGCAAACGCGTGACGACCGCGATCATCCGCGGCTCAGTCTCCACCGCGTAAGTCGTCGCATGCGGAGCCGGGTAACCGCGATCGCCAAGTGGTCGCAGGATGCGATAGTCGGGCGCCTGCGAGCGGTCGCTGGCCGCGGCGTCCGGCTTGGCAATTCCCAGAACCTCGCGAACCGCCGTTCGCAGCGACTCACCCGTCCGTTTAGGCCGCTCGGCCCGCAACCGTTCGGCCTTCGCCTTCGTGAAATCGAAGACCGTGCGTCCCTTGAGTTCGGCGACTTGGCCCCGCATGGTGCAAGTGAGCGTCTCGTCGGTCTCGAGCGTCAGCGTCGGCTCTTGGGCCGGGCGGTTCACGCCGGCGGCGCGATGGAACCAGCCGTACATCGCCTCGCGGTTCTCCTGCGAATAGCCGTGTTCGGTCGGACCGATGAACAGCCCGACGTTGTCGGGCGCGCCGAGCAACGTGTAGAGGTGCTTGAGACGCTCGAACGCTTCGATCGAGCCGCGGGCGTCGAAGTAGTCGCGTTCCTTCGCCAGCACGATGACCGGCTTGGGCGCCATCGCGGCGAGAAAATCGGCGTGATCCAGCCCCAACGCCAGCGCCCGCGGCGGACATTGCTCGGTGTCGGCCGGCAACTCGTTTTCCAGATTGCGGCGAAAGGTCGTCACGAAACAGGACGGCGCCGCCATCGCCCACCGCCGATCAAGCCCTGCGAGCCACGTCGTCAGCGTGCCGCCACCCGAATTGCCGGTGATTCCAACCCGAGTCGCGTCGACCTCGGGCCGCGTCAGCAGATAGTCGAGCGCGCGAATGCCATCCCACGCCCGCCAAGCGCCGAAGAATTCGCCCACCAAGAACTGTTGGTTGCCCGCATATAGGTGCTCGGAGACGCCCACGCCGCGTCGCGGTTTGAAATTCGCATCGACATACTGCAATCGCTCGCCCTGACCGATCGGATCGATGATAAACGCGACGTAGCCGCACCGCGCCAACGCCTGCACGAACGACTGGTACGCCTTCTCCGCCTTCCCATTGCTGGAATGCCCGCAGACACCGACAACGGCCGGCGCAGGCCCGGCGAGCTTCGTCGGCAGGTATAGGTTGCCAGTCACGTACAAGCCCGGCCGGCTTTCAAACACCACGTTCTCGATCCGATACGCCTCCCGCTCGGTGATTCGAGTCACTCGCGGATTGAGCGGCGTGCGCTCCGGCTCGGGACCAAACGCCTGCCGAATCTTCGTCCGTACGTCGTTCACGTACGCTTCAGCGTCCGCCTTCGTCTTTAACGCCGCGCGTCGCGCCGCCCCATTTGACTCGATCTCCCGCACCCGGTCCACAAACCACTCGTGGACCACTCGCGAGAAGCGGTTGAGCGGCGGCAACGAAGCCAGCCGCGGATTCTCCGCCGCGGCCGGTTTCGCAGGTCGCTGAGCTGGCGCCTGTGCCCACAAACGACGACTCGTGGACACTCCCCAGTCCGAGTCGGCGGACGCA
>JBIKVL010000894.1:0-2736 GCA_044356875.1 Pirellulaceae bacterium
GAACCGCTCGTCGCGTTCGACGCGGCGATCAAGCTCACCGCTGTCTCCAGCGTTGTGCTGGATGCGATACCTGTGGCCGCTCGCAAAACCACGTTGTTGGCTGTGATGTCGGTATTCGTCGCACCCGCATCCTCGATCGCACCGTGAGTAGACGTCACCGTCACCGCCGGATTCGCCGAGGAAGTGCTCGTCAACCCCGTGAGCGTGATGTCCTGCCGCGCCGTCAGCGTGATCGTGCCGCTGCCCGAGTTGATCGTCGTGTCCGCGTCCATCGTGATCGCGCCGGTCGAGTCGCCCGATCCGAAGTTGCCCGTCACCGACACCGACCCGCCCGAAGTCGATACATCGCCAGCGGCCGTGAACGTCACGTTGTCTCCAGCACGCAACGACACCGCGCCGTTCTTGCCCGTGATCGCATTCTCGACGGAGATGTCACTGCCGTTGCCGCTCGCGGTGAGCGTGATCGTTCCGGTGGAACCCGTACCAGCGATCGTCACACCGACTCCGTTTGTTACAGCCTCGACCGTGATGTCGCCGGCTGCGGTAATCTCGATGGAACCAGCGCTCGCTGCCGGACTGAGTGACTGATCCGCTCGCCGAATCACCAGTGAATTCGCCTCGCCGATCACAATATCGCCCGTCGCTGTCGCATTCGTGGCGATCAACGTCCCGATGTCGGTGTCGATATCGCCATTGGCGGCAGTGGTGCCAATGCCCGTCTTCGCGGCGAGTGTCGCCACGCCACTCGTGGAAATATTCGCGGCCTCGCCGCTCGAATTGTCCGTGATCGCCCCGACGCTCGTTCCATTGCCCGCCGTCACGTTAATCGCCCCGCCGCTCGTGCTCGTCAGGATGCTGAGCGCGACGCCTGCTGTCGCCGAGTAACTGATCGAGCTCGTGCCGCTCGTTGTCGTCGTGCCCGTCGACATCGTGATCGCGCCGTTGTCAGCCGTCGCCGTTACCGTGCCGGAGCCGCCGGTCGCGATGTTCGCGTCCTGCGTGATCGCATCGCCAGCGACCGCGACGTTCCCGGTCGTCGAACTAACCGCGAAGTTGAGATCGACCGTGCCGCCGTCGGCGTTCAATGCGACGACGCCAGAGCCATGCGCCGTCACGACCGCGTCAACCGTAAGATTCCCCGCTTCCACGTCGATGTTGATTGCCCCGTCACCCGCAAGCGTCCGCACGCCCGTGCCGCCGATCGTCAAACCGTCCGTTTCCTGGATGTAGATATCGCTCGACGTGTTGTTCGTCGCCACCAGCGTTCCAATCGCCGTGTCGATGTCGTTGTCGCTGCCGGACGCGCCAATACCGGTCTCCGCGATCAGCGTCGCCGTGCCGCTCGTCACGATGTTCGCGGACTCGGTCGACAGGTTATCGGTGATCGCGCCAGCCACCGACGCGCCCGATCCCGCCGTCACGTTGATGCTCGCCCCGCCGCTGCTGCTCAGCGAGCTCAACGCCACATCGCCCGTCGCCGAGTAGCTGATCGAGCCCGTACCGCTAATCGTCGTCGTGACGGTCGCCATCATGATCGAGCCGGTGGAAGTGCCGGTGCCAGCGGTGGCACTGATCGTTCCCGAACCAACCGCAGAGATATCGCCACCCGCGTTCTGAGCGATGCTGTCGCCAGCGCTCAGCGTAATCGAGCCGTTGCCGCCCGCCGCTGTCACGGCGGCGGCCAGCGTCAAATCGTCGGCGGCGGTCGAACCGCTGGCCGTGAGCACGATATTGCCGCCAAAGCTGTTCGCGACCGCTTGGTTCACCGTTAGTGGACCGGCCGCTGAAAGGCTGATTTTATGATTGCTGTTGTTTCCGCTGGTAGTGATCGCAACTCCATTCAGCGAATCGACCGAACCTACCGTCAAACTGCCAGTATTGGAAACATAGATATCCCCCGAGGCCGTGGTCGCGGCGATCTCCAGGGTGGAAGCGCTCGTGGCTTTCGCGGTTTCGAGCGGGTTCGATTCATCGCCGACACCGGTGGACGCGCGAAGCACCGCCGAACCGGCCGTGATGTCCACACCCGTAGTCTCAGCGTCCACAATCGCACCGCTGGAGCTGGTGATCTTGGTCAGCCCGGTGCCGCTGTTGAGCTCGCCGATGGTGACGTTGCCGTCCGCCAGCAGCGTGATCTGATTGTTGGTGCCTGTGGAGAACACAGCGCCATCGGCCATCGTGATCACACCGCCCGTGGCGGAGCCTGTCGCGTTGTCCGCCGTGATCGATATCGCGCCGTTGGCGGTCGAGATATCGCCATCGGCGCCAACCAACACGTCTTGGTCCGCGGTGATCGTAACGGTGGCCGTACTGGTCGCGTTGATCCGGCCGTTGATCAAGACGTCCGCGGTATCCGGCGCGTTCGTGTAGCTTTCGATCGTGACGTTGCCGCCCGCGTCGATCTGAATATTAACGCCATCGGTTTCAATATCGACGCTGTCGACCGTTCCAACGCTCGCGAACAGGTCGGAACCGCGGAGCGTCACCGCGCCGGTGGCGACCAATTGGCCGGCCGTTTCGATTCGCACACCGCCGACTCCATCGCCTTCATTGTCCGCCGTCAGGCTGATGGACTTGTTGGTGCCAGTGGTTTCCAGCTTGGCCCCGATGAAGATGTCGCGGCCAGCCGTAAAGTTGATGTTGTCCGCCGAAGTGATGTTGGAATTGATGTCCAAATCGCCCGCAGCCGAGCCGTTCAGGCTCACACTGCCGCCGGCTGTGGCGATCGTGGCACTA
>JBIKVL010000897.1:0-2735 GCA_044356875.1 Pirellulaceae bacterium
CGTCACCCGCGAACTGGCTGCGAGCTCAGTCGGCTCAGGGCGCCGATGGGCGGCGTGAGCACCAATCGCAACAAGGGCGAAGCGCGGTAATGGCGACGCCGCGCATACGAGGCTTCGACGTCCTTTTCTCCAATCCGCGTCATACCACCTGTTGTTTTTTCGACTTCCAAATCGCCCGATCGAGCGTCCGCCAATACGGCCTCCAACGCCGACAGCTCGCGGTATTCGTCGAGGCTCATCGCGATGAAATGGATCTCGAAGTCTTCCCGCGATTCCAGTTCGTCCCGGTATCGCTCCCCGGCAACGCCTAATTTCTCGGGAACACGTTCGTCCATCAGCACGACGACGCGTCCCGCCGGTTGAGGCTCTTCGCACAAGCGCCGGTATGCCGCCGCCGTCGAGGTCGCATTGACCGTCACCATCACCACTACGCCCGTGTTGGCGGATCGATCGGGATGCTCGCCCGCCAACGATGCCGACCGCCATTGCACAAGCAAATCGTAGGTTGGCCGCCGCCCGCCAAGCGGCAGGGGCTCCACGCAGGTGAAAACCACATCGGATGCCACGCCCGACTCGTCTTCGCACGACGAAAACAGAGAGCGAACGAGCAGCGGGTTGGCGCCGATCCGGCCGAGCGTCGTTCGTAACAGCCCCGTCAATTGGCCGCTGTCCGCTGGCAGGCGGCTCGGCTCCGAACAAAACAACTCCCGCTTCGTTCGCAACCGCTGCTCGACCCGTTCATCCAGTTCGGCCAGCGCCTTGCCCTCGGCCAACGCTTCGCCAGCCGTATCGGACGCCGCCATGCCCGCGTCCACAGTCGGTGGCGGAGTGAGCGAAGGGGACGTCGCCAAGTCACAGGCGCGCAACGCGGCATCCCAGTCCGTGGCCAGCGCGCGGCACTGTTCGCGCCACCGCGCGTGGGCCCACGAGATGACATCCCGGGGACGCGCTTCGATCAGGCCGGCCGCTCGCGACGCCCACCATGCTTCGCCCAGCGGAAACAAGGGGTCGCGGCCGAGCTTCTCCGCGATATCCGCCGGAGGGGAATTCGACGTCCACACCGGCCGCAACCGGGCTTCCAACAGTTCCCGAGCCGCCGACAACGAAATGAAATAGAGATCGATCGTGTCGCTCGCTAGCCGATCCCATGCCGCCTCCGGAGCGACTCCCCGAGTTCGCTGGGCGACCAAGTCGGAACGCACGCCCGCCGTGATCACCAGCAGATTCCGTCCGTGGTCCAACAGCGCGTGGTTGAAACGGAAGAGCTCGACGAATCGCTCGTCGCTCAGGTTTTCCACCTGGTCAAAACAAAGGACTACCAACCGGTTGGCTTGGCGAGCGAGTTCAAGCAGCACCAGAGCGACCGTTTCGAGGAACTGGTCGTTCGGCGTCGTGGGGTCCCCCGCGACGGTCGTGGACGGCTCGACTTCCAGCAGCTCCCACGCTTCGGAATCCAGATCGTACCCTTGTAAATACTGTTCGGCGACGGTCGCGATGCGCTGATAGTGCGCCCGCCAATCGACCTTCGTGGCGGGATCTTTCAACTTATGAATAGCCAGAAAGTAGGAAAACAATACGGCCGCGATCCGGTCGATGTCCGGTTGGTTTTGATCTGGCAGCTCTGGAGCGATGGTCGCCGCGATCCGCTGTGAAAATAGCCGACGTGCCGGTTCCTTCCCAATACTGTCCGGCGGACGCCCTTGGGGATACGGCACGGCGGCCCGAAGCTGTTTGTAAAGAATGTCGTAGAGCACCGACGTTTCGGCGGCATTCGAGCGAATATAGGCCAGACGCGCCACGAAACAACGAACCACGGCGGCGGGAATTTGCCGAGGCGACGCCAGCAAATTGTGGATCAGCAGAAACAGACCGCGATCGTTTCTTTGCACATCCTCGGCAAACCGCTGCAGCAAATGACTCTTGCCGACCCCAGGGTCTCCCCATAGCAAGACCCCGAGCCCGCCCCGGCGCCGCGCCCGCGCCTCGTCCGCCGCCTCCAACAGTCGTTCGTACGCGGCCCGATGAATCGACGCGACGTTGATCTCGGCGTCCGCCAACGAACTGACTCGATTGGACGCGAACGGGAACCGCTCGCGAAACTGCCTCAGCCAGTCTTCCCGCGACATCGTAACGCCTCCCGAGTGGTTTTCACGAG
Source organism: Pirellulaceae bacterium (assembly GCA_044356875.1). Taxonomy (GTDB): domain Bacteria; phylum Planctomycetota; class Planctomycetia; order Pirellulales; family Pirellulaceae; genus CAIXSC01. Next base: position 2,156 of record JBIKVL010000897.1, read on the forward strand.
TTCCGGTCGGACGACGGCATGTCGCGGTTCCGCAATCGCGACAAATAGATCCGCAACACGCCCCCTTCGCGGATTCCAGCTTCCTGATCCTCCGCCGATACGCCTCCCCGGTTTTGCATCCCGCTCAGAGTGTAATCCCCCGCCTGCCGCAGACGGGACAACCGCGAATCAAACGCGGCCCGCTCCCAGTTTGGCAGAGCGGTCCGCAAATGCCGCAAACTGACTTGGTTGTGGCCTCCCGACTCCCGATCCAAACGCTCGAACGCCTGCGCCAACTGGGTCGCGAAGGTCGTGAGATCGGCCAGGGCATCGCCGTCGACAGGCGGCACCGATTTTTCGCCGGTTGCGGGCGTGGCAGTCGAGGTGGCCGACGGGCTCGCCGTAAGTCGCCAACGCAGCGCGGTGGGTTCGAGGTCCTCCAGGAGGAAGAACTTCCAGTCTTGGCCGTCGCGGATCGCGGCGACGGCGTCGAGCGTTCCGCCAGCGGCCAGTTGTTCGTCGAGAAACAGTTGCAGGGCGGGCCGGATGGCCGCCGCCGCTTTTTTCAGCAGGTCTTTTCGCGCGATCAGCCGCTTTTTAT
>JBIKVL010000898.1:0-2732 GCA_044356875.1 Pirellulaceae bacterium
GAATCGCGCACCGACACTAGCCCGCGGTTCTTGGAACGTCCCGAGACGCTGAAAGAGGGCGTCGCGGTCGCCGTCACTCCGCCAACGATCGATTTTCTCTACTACCCTGGCCAGAACCACCCCGGCAATCCGTGGTCGAACTGGGGTGATAGCTTGGCGGTGAATGGCAAGTATTACGCATCGATTGGCGATCATCGCTCGCCCGCTGGCGATGGGTACGTTTTCGAGTACGACCCGAAGACCAAGGCGTTCCGTCAACTGGCCAGTTTGCGGGAAATCCTGAAGCGGCCGGAAGGGCACTATTCACCGGCCAAAATCCATAGCCGGTTGGACCTTGGCGAGGACGGCTGGCTCTATTTTTCGACGCATCGCGGTTCGAGCAAGACCACCACCGACGCTTATCACTATCGCGGCGATTGGATTCTGCGTTGCCATCCAGAGACGGGGAAAGCCGAAGTGGTCGCGGAGGCTCCGGTTGAGAAACACTGTATACCGACCAGCGTGCTCGACCCGCGGCGGTTGATCTTTTATGGCGGAACGGCGCACGGCGATGACGCCCCCGCGAAGGGTGTGCAATTCGTCGCCTATGACATTCGCAACGGCAAGACGTTGTACTCGGGGCCGAAGGGGCCGTACCGCTACCTGATTCACGCCGCCTCGACCGGTCGTGTTTATTACAACGCGGGCGACAACGACGGACCACCATTGATGCGGTTCGATCCTTCGGCTACCCCGGCTGTGCCCACGCCGATCGCCGGTGAAATCGGGCTTCGAGCCGCGACCCAGGAAACGCCCCAAGGCGTCGTCTACACGGTGTCCTCGGGCCAAGGCCAGCGCGACGCGAAGCTGTGGGCGTTCGACACCCGCTCGGAGAAGATCACCGATCTGGGGCCGATCGCCGTGGGCTCGCAGGCTTACGTCGCGTCGATCGACGCCGATTCCACGGGCCGATATCTGTACTACGTCCCGGGCGCTCATGGTGGCAGCGAGCAGGACAATGCGGCGGTCGTGCAGTTCGATTTGAAGACGAACAAGCGGAAGGTGATCGCCTTCCTCCATCCGTTCTACCGCGACGAAATCGGCTGCACGCTGAAAGGCACGTACAGCACGGCTATCGATCCGGCGGGCGACAAACTGTACGTCACATGGAACGCCAGTCGTGAGAGCAAAGTTTGGGATTGCTGCGCGTTGACGGTGATCCATATTCCGGCCAGCGAGCGGCCGTAGCGGCTCCGAACACAGCGGCTCCGACTACAGCTGTTCAGATGCTTGCGGCGCCGACCGCAGCGGCTCCAGTTCGCTAGGCGACTCAGGCCGCCCACACGGCGCACAGTCCATTGAACAGCGGACTGGGTAGCGATAGCTGCAGGGCCAGCCGGCCAGCGCCGCTGCGACGGCCCACATTGATCCGCCGCAATTGAAGACGATCGGCGGTCGGCCAGGGATTCGCGCCGCGGCGCGTGGTGAACCCAAGCCGCAGGCCCGCGGCCCGAGCGGCCTCGACCACTTGCGAATCGCAAAAACCGCCGGGATAGGCGAGCGCCGGCCAGCAGTCGCCCAGTTCCCGCGCGAGGTCATCCCGAGCGCCTTGCAGTTCGTCCCGAAGCGTGGCCGCGTCGACGGCGGTGAGCGGCGGATGCGTCCGCGTGTGCGGGGCGATCGCCACCCCTTCGTCCCGCAGGCGACGCAGTTCCGACCAGCTCAACACGGGAGAACGACGTGGTTCCAGCGAGCAGCGCGCGGCAGATTCGCGCAGCCACCGCAGCGATCGCTCGAAAGGACCGTCGCGTAAGGCGGCGGCGAGGCGCCGCCATGTTTGACGCCGCTCCGCCTCCGATCCCACGGCCATCGATCCCCAGGGAGTTCTCCACATTTCCGTCGACCAGTTGGACGACGCCCGTAGACCGGCCACCGACTGACCGGCCACCGACTGACCGGCCGCCGACTGACTGGCCACCGACTGACTGGCCACCGACTGACTGGCCACCGACTGACTGGCCACCGACTGACCGGCCGCCGTCACGAGCCGATGCAACGTATCCCACCAGAATTCGCGGTCGCTTTCGGGAAACGCCGTCGGCACGAACAGGGTCGCCGGCACTCGTAGTTCGCGGAGCACCGGCCAGGCGTGGCGCGCGAAACACTCGGTTGCGTCGTCGAAGGTGACGAGCACCGCGCGAGCGGGCAGGGACGGACCGCCGTCGAGCGACGCCAAGACCTGCTCCAGCGACACCGGCTTAAACCGCCGCACGACCATGCGCATCTGGTCCGCGAACGACTCGGCTGTGGCGCTGAGCGTCGCGGGACTCATCCCTGGCGACTCTTCGAGTCGGCCGATCCGATGATAGGTCAGCACTCGCAAGGCGGACATGGCGCGGTTCCCAGGCGAGGACTGAGTGGCGAGTCGAGCGGTGGCATGGCAAGCGATGGGGCGGCAAGCGATGGGGCGGCAAGCGGAATGCCACTCGGTGCGAGTTCCGCGTCGTTCATTTCAGTGGCCCGGACCCGCGCGGTGTCGCTTAACGCCGTGACGGCCGCCGAAAGCGCTAGTAGCAACCAATAATATCGCGCGTAGGCGAAACTGAGGAACACGCCGGTGGTCGCCAACACGACTAGCGCCAGGAACAGCGCGGTCGCCATGTTCCGCAACGCGGGATCGACCGCATGGCGCCGAACGCGGCTCAACGACCAGAGAGTCTGGCCGAACAACGCGAGAAAACTCGCCAAGCCCA